>NZ_JBSSDE010000005.1:0-114479 GCF_054060435.1 Thermostichus sp. MS-CIW-34
GAGGATGAGCAGCTGGCGGAGGGCTTTCTGGCGCAACTGCCGGAGCTGCCGGTGAGCCGTCCTGTCCGGCTGGGGCAGCTGGCGGCCTTGATTGGTGGGGCAACGCTGCTGTTGTGCGCCGATAGCGCTCCCATGCATTTGGCGGTGGCGGTGCAGACGCCGCTGGTGGCGTTGTTTGGGCCCACCGACCCGCTGCGGCTGCTGCCTTCAGAGGGGCCGTTTCGGGCGGTCAAGGGGGCCGATGGGAAGGTGGAGTCGATTGCCCCCGAGCAAATTCTGCAGGTGATCTTTCCGGCCTAGAGCCAAGGTTTTCGTGGCAGCAACCCAGTCCCGTTTCTCTGCAGGCGGACCGAGAAGCCTTCTAGCCTGGGAGATGTGTCCCTGTCTGCTTTTAGCCGGCGGGAGAGCTTGCTTTGTCACCTTGGCTCTCCTAGGCTTGCTGGCGAGCGACCGTAAGGCAGTCAGCATTGCTGTTGACCGGGGGAACTTCTGCCCTCTTGGGGGAAAAGGGCTGGGGAAGTAGGGGATTCTCATGCGGACGAAGGGACTTGAACCCTTACGCCTTGCGGCACTAGATCCTAAGTCTAGCGCGTCTGCCGTTCCGCCACGTCACTCTCACCCATGCTAGCTCGCCCTCTGGGCCAGGGCGACCTGTAGGGCAGCAGTCTCAGCATCATCGTCATCTCGAATCGGAATCCCGCTCCAAGTCGCGAAAAAGAGGTGTGCTCAGGTAGCGTTCCCCAAAACTAGGCTGGATCATTACAATCCGCTTGCCAGCGTTTTCCGGTCGCCGCCCCACCTGGATGGCTCCCGCCAAGGCAGCCCCAGTGGAAATGCCGGAGAGGATCCCTTCTTCTTTGGCCAGGCGCCGGCTGTAGACCATGCTCTCTTCATCTTCCACTGGGATCACCTCATCCAGCAGGTCGCGCCGCAGCACATCAGGCACGAATCCCGCTCCGATCCCTTCAATGCGATGAAAGCCGGGCCGTCCACCACTCAAGACGGCACTGGCCTTGGGTTCAACGGCCACCAGTCGAATGGCTGGGTTTTTCCCCTTCAAAAACTCGCCCGCCCCCGTGATGGTGCCGCCGGTACCTACCCCTGCCACCAGGATATCCACTTGACCATCGGTATCTTCCCAAATTTCCGGGCCGGTGGTTCTGGCATGGATCCGGGGGTTGGCGGGATTGGTGAACTGGCCCAACATGTAAGCGTTGGGAGTGCGGCGGACGATCTCTTCAGCCTTCCAGATGGCTTCCCCCATGCCGCCGGCGCTACTGGCCAGGTGCACCTCTGCTCCGTAGGCTTTCAACAGCAGTCGCCGCTCCAGGCTCATGCTCTCAGGCATGACGATGATGAGCCGGTAACCCTTGGCAGCAGCGGCCATGGCCAGGCCAATGCCGGTATTGCCAGAGGTGGGCTCCACCAAGATGGTCTTGCCGGGGGTGATCAAACCGGCCTGTTCGGCAGCCTCGATCATGCTGACGGCAATGCGGTCTTTCACCGAAGCGGCAGGGTTAAAGCTCTCCAATTTCACCACGATCTCGGCCAGGCACCCCTCCGATTGCGGGATCCGATTCAACCGCACCAGCGGGGTGCGACCGATGAGCTGGGTGATGTTGGCGGCGATTTTCATGGCTAACAAAAAGGAAGAAACCATCGCGGCAGTGGGCCCTAGCCCTTAACTCCGGAGCAACCGAGGGCCTTACGCGAGGCTAACCCTTGAATAAGCTCCTTGGCGTGCCCCTTTCAAGATCTCACTGCCCTTGGCCCAGCATTGAGGGGATCCCTGCATTCCTTGAAGTTTTGAGAGGGAGGGTTACAAAACCCCTCCTGAAAATGAATTAGAGTGAGATCACACCGGAAGGACGAGTCCATTATGCACCTGAGTGACATCACTCATCCCAACCAGCTCCGAAACCTGAACCTGAGCCAGTTGCGCAGCCTAGCCCGCCAGATTCGCGACAAACATCTGCAGACGGCTGCCAATTCCCCGGTCGGCTGTCATCTGGGGCCAGGGCTGGGGGTGGTGGAGCTGACCTTGGCCCTCTACAAGACCCTCGATCTGGATCGAGACAAGGTGATCTGGGATGTGGGGCACCAGGCTTATGCCCACAAAATGCTCACCGGCAGGTACCACAATTTCCACACATTGCGCCAGAAGGGGGGGATTTCCGGCTACCTGAAGCGCAGCGAGAGCCGCTTCGATCACTTTGGGGCGGGGCACGCTTCCACCAGCATCTCGGCAGCTTTGGGCATGGCCATCGCTCGGGATCGGCGGGGAGACAACTTCAAGGTGGTGGCCATCATTGGGGATGGTGCCCTAACCGGAGGCATGGCCTACGAAGCCATCAACCACGCCGGGCACCTGCCCAAGACCAACCTGATGGTGGTGCTCAACGACAACGGCATGTCCATTTCCCCCAACGTGGGAGCGATCCCTCGCTATTTAAACCGCCTGCGCCTCAGCCCGCCGGTGCAGTTTTTGGCCGATAGCCTGGAAGAGCAACTGAAGAATCTCCCCCTGCTGGGATCCAGCCTCAGCCCAGAAATTGACCGCCTCAAGGAAACGGTGAAGCTGGTTACCGCTGTGCAAAACAACAAAGCCGGCATTATCTTTGAGGAGCTGGGCTTTACCTACGTGGGGCCGGTGGACGGGCACAACCTGGCGGAGTTGTTGGATGCCTTTGAGTTGGCCCACGGCATCTCCGGCCCGGTACTGGTGCATGTAGCTACCGTCAAAGGCAAGGGCTACCCGCCTGCCGAAGCGGAACAGGTGGGGTATCATGCCCAATCCCGCTTCGACCTGGCCACCGGCAAGCCCTACCCGCCCACCAAGCCCAAGCCCCCCAGCTACAGCAAGGTCTTTGGCCATGCCCTCTGCAAGCTGGCCGAGCGGGATCCCCGCATCATCGGCATCACCGCCGCTATGGATACGGGCACTGGCCTGGATAAGCTCAAGGAAAAGCTGCCGGATCAGTTTGTGGATGTGGGGATCGCCGAGCAGCACGCTGTAACGTTGGCGGCTGGCATGGCCTGTGAGGGAATGCGGCCAGTGGTGGCCATTTATTCCACCTTCTTGCAGCGGGCCTACGACCAGATCATCCACGATGTCTGTATCCAAAAGTTGCCGGTCTTCTTTTGCTTGGATCGGGCGGGAGTTGTGGGAGCCGATGGCCCCACCCACCAAGGCATGTACGACATCGCCTATCTGCGCTGCATTCCGGAAATGGTGCTAATGGCTCCCAAAGATGAAGCGGAGCTACAGCGCATGGTGGTGACCGGGATCCAGTACACCCAGGGCCCCATCGCCATGCGTTACCCGCGCGGATCTGGCGTGGGGGTGCCTCTGGCAGAAGAGGGATGGGAACCCCTGCCCATCGGCAAAGCCGAGGTGTTGCGCAGCGGCGGCGAGGTGCTGATCCTGGCCTATGGGTCGATGGTGCATCCCAGCCTGCAGGCGGCGGAGATCTTGAAAGAACACGGCATCTCAGCCACGGTGGTCAATGCCCGCTTCGCCAAGCCTCTGGATACTGAGCTGATCCTGCCTTTGGCCGAACAGAGCCGCTTGGTGGTGACGGTGGAAGAAGGTTGCCTCATGGGTGGGTTTGGCTCGGCAGTGGCCGAAGCCCTGCTCGACGCCGACCTGGCAGTGCCCTTGTTGCGCTTGGGGGTGCCGGATGTTTGGGTGGAGCACGCCACCCCTGAGGAATCCTTGGCAGAACTAGGCTTGAACAGTGCCGGGATTGCCGAGCGGATTCGGGCCAAGTTTCAGGCACGAGTTCTCAAGGGATCCCCTGCAGAACTTCCCACTGTCAATTCCTAAATCTATCCTGAATCTATTCTGAGAGGCCCATCCGCCGGTTGAACTGCTCGATAGCGGCTTGCTGCAGAGCTTCTGCAACAGGGCGGGTGCGCAGGAGGATCTGCACATCTCGCAGCAGGTTTTCTCGCCACAGGTTCTCCCGCAACACCTGCAGGCGGGCATAGTTGGGATCCAAGCGCATGGCCTTTGCCCCCAGTTCCTCAGCCCGTTCGGTTTCTCCCCGAATGTAGAGGGCAGTCGCCAGGGCCAAATAGGGCTCTGCTACGGCATTGTTCATCTCTATCGTGCGTTCCCAGCGATCGATGGCGGCGTCGAGATCCCCCTGCTCATAGTCCACCAAGCCCATGTTGTTCATGGCCGGCCAATAGGCGGAATCCAACTCCAAGGTCTTCTCATATTCCTGCCGGGCCGCATCCCACCGATCCAGCATGAGGTAGGCATTGCCCAGTTGGAAGCGGGCATTGGGGTTATCCGGTTGGAGGGCAACCGCTCGTTCCAGGGTTTCAGCAGCGGCAAAGTAGCTGCCCTGCCGCAAATAAGCCGATCCCAGCGAGTAGAGAACAGCCCCATCTTGAGGAGACAGGGCGCGGGCCTTCTGCAACGAGGCAATCGCCTGCTCCAAGTCCCCCAGTTCTAGGTGGACGTTGCCCAAAACGTAGAGTAGCTCTGAGGAGTTGGGCACCATGGACACGGCCAGTTGCAGGCGGCGCAGCGCTTCTTCCGTCTGGCCAAACTGGGCTAACCGCAGCGAGTCGGTGGCCAGTTGTAGCGCTTGGGCCTGCATCAAGCCCCCATTGGGCAGAGGGACGTGCAGCAACACCTGGGCCTGGGCAGAGCTCCACCCTCCCATCCCCAACACAACTGCCAGGCCCACCGACAAGGCTCGCCAGGGCCGGACGGATAACCGGAACAACAGTGGCGGCATGATACCCACGCAATAAACAGGCCATGCCCATGTTAGCTGCAACAGCCGGGGATCCCTACGTCTTGGTGTTCTCTTCTGCAGCGGCCATTTGAAAGGGCTCTTGAGCTGCTCATGCTGATACATTCACGCTGAACTCTCCTGAACATGGTTCAGGAAAGAAGCGATCGCATCCTGCCTATCTCTGTTCGCGTCAGCGGGACGGAGTCCAAACAGGAAGGCGGTATCCCGCAAAGCCCTGAGGAATACCCCCCGAGCGCTTTCCCCCTTCACTTCCCGGCAACCGTTGCGGTGGACTCAAGGATCAGGGGGAAACTTGGTCTACTATATCCCTCTCAATGACTTTTGCCAAACCGCCTAAAGCTCAGTAAATTCAGCAAAGTTCAGGGTTTTGGGGGTTAGAGGCATGCTCTTCTGCCTGTTGCTGAGGGTGCCCCGGCTTACACAGAGGTGGATAGGCCATGGTTTACCAGCCGAGAGCAGCCAAATCAGAGGCGCCGCCACCGCCGCCCCGATTGGGTGAGCAGATCTTCGGCAGCCTTTGGCCCCCAAGTGCCGGCCTCATAGGTGAACAGAGGCGGTGCAGCACCGCCGCCATTGCCGCTGCCGGGCTCAGACTCCCAGGCCGATAACACCGGCGTCACCACCCGCCAGGCCGCTTCAACCTCATCGGCACGGGTGAACAGCGTTGGATCCCCCAGCAGACAATCCAGGAGCAGGCGATCGTAAGCATCCGGTGTACTCGCTCCAAAAGCCGTCCCATAGCGGAAATCCATATCCACCGAGCGAGTGCGGATCTCTGGCCCCGGCATCTTGGCCTCAAAGCGCAACGAGATGCCCTCATTGGGTTGGATACGCAGCACCAGGATATTGGGGCTCACCTCCCGAGCTGCCGATTGGAACAGGGAAAGGGGCACCTGCTTAAAGTGAATGGCCACCTCCGAAACCTTCTTGGGCAGGCGTTTCCCAGTGCGCAAGTAGAAGGGCACCCCCTTCCACCGCCAGGTGTCACACTCCAGTTTCAGAGCGACGTAGGTGGGGGTTTTGGACTGGGGATTGACATTGGGCTCCTGCCGATAGCCCAGCACCGGCTTGCCGGCAATCCAGCCAGGGCCGTACTGCGCCCGCACCGCTGCGGCTGCCACATTGCGGGGATCCGCTAGGCGGGTGGCCTGCAGCACCTTGGTCTTTTCGTTGCGCACCCCATCGCTGCGCAGTGAGACAGGTGGCTCCATGGCCGTCAGGCAATAGATCTGCATTAGGTGGTTTTGCACCATGTCTCGCAGGGCGCCGGCAGTGTCGTAGTAGCCGGCCCGATCCTCCACCCCCACCGTCTCCGCCACGGTGATCTGCACATGGTCGATGTAGTTGCGGTTCCAGAGAGGCTCGAAAATGGCGTTGGCAAAGCGGAAGACCAGCAAATTCTGCACCGTCTCTTTGCCCAAGTAGTGATCAATGCGGTAGATCTGCTCTTCCTGGCAAATCCGCTGCAGGATGCGGTTGAGCTCCTGGGCCGAGGTGAGATCGTGGCCGAAGGGCTTTTCGATCACCACCCGCGTTTTGGTCGGATCGGCCACCATGCCAGCTGCCCCCAGCTGTTGGATGGCCTGGGCATAGAAGTCCGGCGCCACCGCCAGATAGAACACCCGGTGGCCGCGGGTGCCCCGCTCTTCGTCCAGCTGGCTGAGCAGTTGCTTCAGGCGAAGATAGCCTTCTGGATCCCCGATATCCAGGCGGCAATAGAACAGGCGGCTGGCGAAGTCCTGCCATAGGGCCTCCGGCCCCAAGTCCTGGGGGGCAAACTCCTGCACGGCAGCCCGCATTTTTTCCCGATAAACCTCGTGAGTCCAATCGCGGCGGGCCACCCCCACCAAGGTAAACTCCGGCGGCAGCCGTCGCTGCACAAACAGCCGATAGTAGGCCGGGATCAGCTTGCGGGCCGCCAGATCCCCAGAAGCGCCAAACTGCACCACAATACAGGGATCCGGGGTGCGTTCTTGGTTGAGACCAACGCGAAGGGGGTTTTCTGCCAGGGTTACCATAGGCCAGCTTGGCTCAAAGAGAAGGATTGGGAAGAACCTAGGGCACCAGAGAACCCTCCAGGCAGCGCAGCACTTCTTCCACGTTCTCGCGGCTGCCGATGATAAGGGGCACCCGTTGGTGGAGAGATTGGGGAACGATATCCAGGATGGCCTCGGTGCCAGTGGTGGCCGCCCCGCCCGCCTGCTCGGCCAGAAAAGCCAGGGGGTTGGCCTCGTACATCAGGCGCAGCTTGCCCTCCGGTTTTTTCTGGGTGCCGGGATAGAGGTAAACTCCGCCCTGCAGGAGAATGCGGTGAAAATCCGCCACCAGAGCGCCGCTGTAACGGGAGATGTAGCCATCGCGGCGGTGAACATAGCGAACGAAGTTTTGGATCCCTTCGCTCCAGTGGCAGAAATAGCCCTCGTTGAGGCTGTAGACGGAGCCGCGTTCAGGAATGCGGATGTCGCTGCGGGAGAGGATAAATTCCCCCAAGCTGGGATCCAACGTGAAACCGTGTACCCCCTTGCCAACGGAGTAGACCAGTTGGGTGCTGGGGCCGTAGAGAATATATCCTGCAGCCAGTTGGCGACGGCCCGGTTGCAGCAGGTCTTGGTTGTCCGCTTCCGGGCGATCCTCAAGAGGGTGAAGGACGGAGAAGATAGAGCCGACGCTGAGGTTGGCGTCAATGTTGGAGGATCCATCCAGGGGATCGATCATCAGGGCCAAGCGGCTGAGGGAGCAGTTTTCCGGCAGGCGAGCCGGGGTTTTCATCTCTTCCGAGACCAGCCGACACACCAGGCCCGTTTGCTCCAAAGCGCGAATGAAGGCCCGGTTGGCATAGTCATCCATCTGTTGCTGTTCTTCCCCTTGGACATTGAGGCTGCCGGTAACCCCCAGCGCCCCTTCGATCAGTCCTGCCTGACTCAGCCGCCGGGCGATCATCTTGCCGGCCAGGGCAATGCGGTTCATCAGGGCGCTGAAGTCTTGGGCCTCTGCCGTAAAACTGCCAAACTGCTGTAAAACATGACGGGAGAGGGTGAGCACATCCCGCAACATCTCCCGTGAGGACTCCGTCCCGCTAACGCGGTCGGCACTGCTGGGCACTGCAGGCGAGGGGAGAGGAGAGCTGAGAACCATACGAGGCTTCGCCAACACGAAAGAAAAACACCCATACAAGGGATCCCCGACCCCTGCGTCTTGACCCGGAGTGCAAGGACTCGGTCTTGCCAGGGCGATTGGAACCTGGGATCCCTTCTACTAGGTAGGCTGGCCGATTCCTGGCGCAGGTGCAGACAACTTACAGAGTTGCTTCAGATTTGGTTTGGATCCCTCTTGCCGGCAGAGCTAGTGTTCCCCCGAAGAGAGGCGGTAGGATGAGTTCTAGCCGTTTTCTTCCTTGCCCACTTCCTCTCGATTCCCTCTGGCAATGATGGCCAATTCTCCGCTCCCACTGCGCAGCCAAGTGGTCACCCAAGGGGTACAGCGCTCCCCCAACCGCGCCATGCTCAGAGCCGTGGGCTTTCGCGACGAAGATTTCGGCAAGCCCATCGTCGGCATTGCCAACGCCCACAGCACCCTCACCCCCTGCAACATGGGGATCCAAACTCTGGCGGAGCGGGCGGAGGCGGCTTTGAGAACGGCGGGCTGTATGCCCCAGGTGTTCGGCACCATCACCATCAGCGATGGCATTTCCATGGGCACGGAGGGGATGAAATACTCGCTGGTGTCGCGGGAAGTGATTGCCGATTCCATCGAGACGGTGGTCAACGGCCAGAGCATGGATGGCCTCTTGGCCATCGGCGGCTGCGACAAGAACATGCCGGGGGCGATGATCGCCATGGCCCGCCTCAATGTGCCCTCCATCTTCGTCTACGGCGGCACCATCAAGCCGGGTCACTACAATGGCCGCGACCTCACCATCGTCAGCGCCTTTGAAGCCGTAGGGGAGTTCAGCGCCGGGCGCATCTCCGAGGAAGAGCTGCTGGCGGTGGAGCGCCATGCCTGTCCCGGTGCCGGATCCTGCGGCGGCATGTACACGGCCAACACCATGTCCAGCGCGTTTGAGGCTATGGGGATGAGTCTGCCCTACTCCTCCACCATGGCTGCAGAAGACGAAGAGAAAGCCGAAAGTGCCGCCCAATCGGCCAAGGTCTTGGCAGAGGCCATCAAAGCCAACCTCCGCCCCCGCGACATCATCACCCGTAAAAGCATTGAAAATGCCATCTCGGTGATCATGGCCGTAGGGGGATCCACCAACGCCGTGCTCCACTTTCTGGCCATTGCCCATGCGGCAGAAGTGCCCCTGACGCTAGATGATTTCGAGACCATTCGTGCTCGCGTGCCTGTCCTCTGCGATCTCAAGCCTTCAGGGCGGTTTGTGGCCACCGACCTGCACCGGGCCGGCGGGATCCCCCAGGTGATGAAAATGCTGCTCAACCACGGCCTGCTGCACGGGGACTGCCTCACCATCTCCGGCCAGACCATCGTCGAAGTCCTGCGGGATGTGCCGGACGAGCCTAGCCCGGATCAGGAGGTGATCCGCCCTTGGCACAGCCCCCTGTATCCCCAAGGGCATCTGGCCATCCTCAAGGGGAATCTGGCTCCCGAAGGAGCAGTAGCCAAGATTACCGGCGTCAAGAACCCGAAAATTACCGGGCCGGCGCGGGTCTTCGATTCAGAGGAGTCCTGCCTGCAGGCCATCCTCTCCGGCCAGATCCGAGCAGGGGATGTGGTGGTGATCCGCTACGAAGGCCCCAAAGGTGGCCCCGGCATGCGGGAGATGCTCTCGCCCACTTCGGCCATCATCGGCGCCGGCTTGGGGGATAGCGTTGGCCTGATCACCGATGGCCGCTTCTCCGGCGGCACCTACGGCATGGTAGTGGGCCATGTGGCTCCCGAAGCCTATGTGGGGGGCACGATTGCCCTGGTGGAGGAAGGGGATCTCATCACCATTGATGCCCCGGCTCGCCAGTTGCACTTGCATGTGAGCGAAGAAGAGCTGGCCCGCCGCCGCGCCCGCTGGTCTCCTCCTGAGCCTCGCTACAAACGGGGCACCCTAGCCAAGTACGCCAAGCTGGTCTCCAGCAGCAGCCTGGGGGCAGTGACGGATTTAAACCTGTGGGATTAATTCCTCGTAGCCCTGGCGTCTCAACCTAACCTGAAGCGACTATGAGTGCGAGAAAGCGGCAGAGAGAAGGGATCCCTGCCGCTGGGTTTTATGGGCTGACGGCCTCAGAGACAACTAGGTACCGATGATCCCGCCGTCATTTTTGGTGATCACCACCACCGCCGAGCGGGGGTAGAGATTGGGGTCGTAGTCTGGCCAGCGGGAATCGACCTTGCCGGCAGCAAAGTCGTCCTCGCTGGTGCTGGCGCCTGGGTGCTGCACGTTGATGAACATGGTGCGCTGATCGGGAGTGGTGACCACACCGGTGATCTCCTGCCCAATCGGCCCGGTTAAAAAGCGGCGAATTTCCCCTGTATCCGGATCGGCAGCCAACATTTGGTTGTTGCCAAAAGGCGCAAACTCCTCTTTGTTGAGATTGCTTTCGCTGGTGTCGGTCTGGATCCAGAGGCGACGGCTGGCATCGAACCACAGACCATCGGGAGAGTTGAAGATGTTGTCTTCATTGAGGGGCTGGCCCGATAGCTTGCGGCTATCTTCCGGCGGCCCGGCCAAGACAAAGAGATCCCACTCGAAACGGGTGGCTTGAGGCCGGTCGTTGGCTTCCTTCCAACGGATGATGTGACCCCACTTGTTTTTGGGACGGGGGTTGGCAGCGTTCACCTGGTCTTGTTCCCGACGGCTGTTGTTGGTCAGGGTGAAGTAGACCATGCGGGTTTGCGGATCCACCGCTCCCCACTCAGGCCGGTCCATTTTAGTAGCACCGACAAAATCTGCCGCCGTGCGGGTGTTCACCAACACATCTGCTTGGCTGGTGAAGCCGTTTTCCGGGGTTAGACCGTTTTTCCCAAACACCAGCGGCAGCCACTCCCCTGTGCCATCTTCGTTGAACTTGGCCACATACAAGGTGCCATTGTCCAACAGATGTCCACCCGCCGTTTCCTTGCGGTAGGGCTCGGCAGAGACGTACTTGTAGATGTACTCAAAGCGGGCATCATCCCCCATGTAGGCCACAATCGGCTGGCCTTCCACCGGCGGCTGAAACACCACGCCTTCGTGGGCGAAGCGGCCCAGAGCGGTGCGCTTCTTGGGAGTGCTGCTGGGATCAAAGGGATCGATCTCCACCACCCAGCCAAAAGTGTTGGGCTCATTGCGGTAGTCTTGAGTGGCATCCGCAGCGGTGGGGGTGGCATTGAAGCGGATGAACTCGTCTGCCTTGTTGCTGGCCAGCTCCCAGCCGTAGCGGGAAGTCTCGGTGCTTACGCCGTAGCGCTTGTGCTCCCGGGGCAGGTTGGGCTTTTGGTCGGGGCCTTTGCTGGTGTTGCTGAAGTAGCCCGCCCAGTTCTCCTCACAAGTAAGGTAGGTATTCCAGGGAGTGACGCCGTGGGCGCAGTTGTTCAGGGTGCCACGGGTCATCGTGCCTTCGGGGCTGAACTTGGTTTTCACAAAGTCGGATCCCCGCACCGGGCCGTGGATCTCCATGAGGGTAAGACCGGTGATGCGGCGGTTGAGGCGATCCCGCACCACTTCCCAACTGCCGTCTCCCTGCTGCTTGATGTGGACAATGCTCACCCCGTGGCCATTCAGCTCTTTCAGCACCTGATCGGGATCGCGGGTGCCGTCAGGATTGGTGGGATACAGGTCGGAATCCAGCTTCTGGCCCACAGCCGCAGCATGCATAAACCGAGGCTCAACGTACTCGTGGTTAAACACCAGCAAACCCTCGGTGGAGCTGCCCTGCCAGGGATCCTTCCCTTCGATGGGGAAGAGGTGCATGCCATCGTGGTGGGTACCCACCTGCATTCCCTGCTCGGCACCGGTGTTTTCCAGCTTGAACTGTGGATAGGTGCCGGTGATGGGAGTACCCCAAGCCAGCAGCGGTCGGGCAGTGTAGCCTTCGGGCACCACCAGTTTGTCTTCCGCGCTCACAGGAATTGCCTTGAAGCCCAGCAAAGCACTGCCACTGGCGGCTTTTGCCGATTTGGAAGCACTGTTCAGCTAGAAATCGCAGGAGCCCCGCACTGTACCCGTAGGGTCAGTGCCGGGAGGAATGCGCTTTGATGAAGTACAATGAACTTATGAGCCAAGTCCTGACCATATCCTGTAAGCTCAAGGCGTTCCCGTCACAAGCCGCCAAATTGGACGCGACGATGGATGCCTTTGTGCAGGCACTGAACTGGGTCAACCAGAACACGCCGGAGAAGATCGTCAATGCGGTCAAACTGCAATCCCTTTGCTACTACGAGATTCGCGCCCGATTCGGCTTGTCCAGTAACTTGGCCCAGCAGGTGTGCAGACGGGTGGCAGGCGCTCGCAAAGTGGCGAGACAGCGCAACCGTCCGGTTAAAGAGTTCAAGCGTAGGTTCGTTACCTACGACGCACGTATCTTTTCATTCCGCGAGAAAGACTGGACGGTGTCGCTGACCACGGTTGAAGGGAGAGAACGCTTTGAACTGGCCATTGGCAACTACCAGCGTGGGATGCTGGCTGGTTCCAACCCAAAAGCTGCCACGCTGATCAAGCGCAAAGATGGCTCCTACTACATCCAGATTTGCGTAGAGAAAAAGCCACCCAAGCAACAAGATACCGACAAGGTGATCGGGGTGGACTTGGGCAGGACAGATATTGCCCATACGTCAGAGGGGGACAACTGGAATGGACAGCAGTTGAACAGAGTCCGAGACCACTACTCCCGGTTGAGGGCGGTACTCCAACGCAAAGCCAGTAAGGGCACACGCAGTTCGCGGCGCAGATGCAGAGAACTGTTGCAACGGCTGTCTGGCAAGGAGAGACGCTTCCAAACGTGGGTCAATCATCGCATCTCCAAAGCTATTGTCTCCAGGGCAAAAGCTACCAACAGCGCTATTGCTCTGGAAGACCTGACAGGGATCCGGGAAAGGGTCAATCAACAGCCACGCAGCAAAGCCGAGCGGCGTAGGACCAACAGTTGGGCGTTCTACCAACTACGTCAGTTTCTGGAATACAAGGCGAGGGCTGCAGGGGTTTCTCTGATTCTTGTGCCGCCTGCCTACACGTCGCAGACCTGCCACCGGTGTTTGCACATCCATCCCGACCCTGCGCAATCCTATCGCAGTGGTAAGTCGTTCAAGTGTGGGCACTGTGGATGGGAAGGGGATGCGGATTTGAATGGTGCGAATGTGATTGCGCTCTTGGGGGCTGTCGTAAACCAGCCTAGAGGTCCGGGCTTGTTTTGTTCTCTGGTAGAGCAGAACAGGCTCAGGGCTACTGAAAGCCCGCTCCGTACCGCTTAGCGGTCGGAGCCGGGTAGTTTACCGCAGGCAAGCCAAAAAAGGTGGCCACCGCTGCAGCAATTCCCCCCTGCAACACTTGACGCCGCTGCAAACGGCTCTCCAGGATGCTGCTGAAAGTGGGGTTGGGAGAGTGGTTACACATAGGCTCGTCTCCAGGACGAAGCTTAGGGCCATGCGAATGGATACTCATGTTGACTTCTCCTCTTGTCTTGACAAGTTTTGTTTAGAAACTTGGCGAGTCTTATAAAACAGCACCTAACCCCTGCGCTACTCTATTCGCGCATGAGGATAGGCACTACAAAAGTTTCTTAATCATTTGTTGCAACGAGAAGAAGACTTGGTTTAAGTCAATTAGATCAAGTGCCAATAAAGTAGTCTGCAGTCCTTAGAATTGCGATTCTTATGCGATTCTTAGAGGTCTTTTCGTAACCTAGAGAACAAATACACCCCATCTTGGTGGTACAGAAGCTGGAATTGAGTTTCCTTCTGTAAAGCTTCAATCAGGACACGGGAGAACTCTGGACTGCTGCGCCACCCCGGATGACGGGTGTTGAGCAACACATAATCAAAGGGATCCCACTGAGAGGGCGGGGATCCATTGAAGCGGCCCTCGTCTGTAAAGTAGATTACAGGTCGCTGGGTGAGGTGAGGGCTGATCTCGTGGGTGGTGAGGACGCCCCCTTGGGTGGTGATCTGGGCAAGAGCCTGTCGGGTTGCCTGCCAAGTGTCTAGGGAGCTGAGATAAATCGAGCCGAAAAAGGTGTATTTCCCCAAGGCCAAAAAGGCCAGCGAAGACCAGATCAGGGGCAGTTTTCCATCTTTTATAAAATGGCTCTGGAAGAGGTGATTTTTCACATTCTCGATGACAGCTAAGAACAAGAAAGGAACGATAGGCAAAGCGTACTGATGCACCAGATCTCGATAGGCGGGGTTGCTGGAGAGTATATTCAAACCCAGGGTAGGCAGGGCAGGGATCCAAGGATCCCAGTGTCGCCAAGAGAGGCCCCAAGCCAAAGGCGCAACCAGTAAAAATCCATAAAACAGGGTGTCCAGAGAGAAGACTTTGCTCAAAACCAGCATCGGTCTCAAGATTAAACCTTGAACAATTTCCGCAACAGAATTCCCTAGATAGTCGTAATGAGAAACGGCTGCCGGCTCGCTGCCGCTGAAGTAAGGGATGATCCCAAAAGTGGCTATCCCAAACCAAGCCGATCCTGCCGCAATTGCCGTCCAGCCGCCCACTTGGCAGCGCCATTGCCAGCGTTCTTGAATTCGTCCTCTTTCCCAAAGCAACAGCCAGGCTCCCAGGGCGACAACATTGAGAGACAACACTGCTTTACAGCCGAGGATGCCGCTCAAACAGAGAAGGAACCCCCACAATTTTCCAGAGCGAATGCAGAGCACAGCCGCCAAGAAAAGGGGAACGGCCAAAACCTCTGGATGAAAATCAAAAAGGTTGGCGTTAAAAATGGCCGGATAGAGAAGATAGGCTGTGGCAATCACCATTGCTTGGCCGGGATCGACCTTGGCCTGAAGTGCAAGGTGATAAATAGCCAATGCTCCCAAGGTTAACGCCAGGGATTGGAGCCCAAACAGCCAATAGACCGAGGGGACAATGCGGTACAAAAAGCTGATGGGATAGAGAATAAAGGCTGCGTGGTCTCCCAAGATGTGGATCCCTCGAATGGTCGAAAACGGAACCTCTCCCCGACTGATTAGATAGATGGATTGGTCGAAGATGCCAAGATCATATCCTCCAGACTGAAACAGGTGATGCCGGACAACACTACAGCCAAAGAGAATGAAGAAATTAAAAATCATGATTGCCAGCAGAAGTGGAGGCAGAGGACGATCCTTCATAAGAACTAGGGCTTTTGATTTATAGATCTTGGCAAGGTAACTTTATCGCTTTTCTCAGCCTTGCGTGACATCCTAGCGAGATCTGGATTCGGCAGAGGCTCCGCCGCAATTCTGGACATTTCTCTTTCCTCGGGAGTATGAGGAATGGCTCAAGCTTGTTGGAGATAACGATACAGATGAGTTAGGACTGGTTACGACAAGAGGGTGTGATTTGGCCCAAGATGGCAGCATGTCTTGCCCCAGTTGCTTCCGGTAAATTGTTGGTCTTACCTTGCCAGGTTTTATAGGCCAATACCGCGAAGGCAAGGGCCTCTTTGGCCTTAGAAGGGATCCCCACTTGGTCGGAAGTCAACAGGGTTGTGGTCGGCAGTTGCTCCTGCAGCAGTTGCATGAGAACAGGGTTTTGGGTGCCGCCACCGCTGAGAATAACTTGATCTGGGGTCGCGGGCAAAAAGTCCCTATAGGCTTGGGCAATGGAGCAGGCCGTAAATCCTGTGAGGGTGGCAATACAGTCGTGAGCAGATATAAATTGGGTCCAAATTTGCTCCAAATAAAGGGATCCAAAATACTCCCGACCAGTGGTTTTGGGCGGTGCCTTTTGAAAATAGGGATCCCGCATCCATTCTGCAACTTTTTCCCAGTGGACTTGGCCTTGGGCAGCCCATTTTCCGTCGCGATCAAAGGCTTGATGTCCCTGACTGGCCCGCATCACCGCCAAATCAATCAAAACATTGCCGGGGCCGGTGTCGAAAGCCAAGGGGGATCCCCCACTGTAGAGGCTGGGGAGATAGGTAAGGTTGGCAATACCGCCGATGTTCTGGGCCACACGATGAAGGTGGGGATGCCTCAACAGCAGCCAATCCACAAAAGCTACCAAAGGTGCGCCTTGACCTCCTGCCGCCATGTCCCGCGCCCGAAAATTGCTCACCACCGGGATCCCGGTCAGCTCGGCAATCACCGCAGCTTCACCGATTTGCAAAGTCGAAGCTTCTGGCCCACTGGGGTTATGCCAAAGGGTTTGGCCATGGCTGCCGATGAGATCGATCTGTTGGGGGGTAAGATGGGCCGCCTGGATCCCTTGCAAGGCCGCTGCCGCAAAAGCTCGACCCAAGCGAAAGTTCAAGGTGCAGATGTGATCTACCGTGCCGGTTTTGGGATCCGCAGCCCGCAAAATCTCTGCCCGCAGCGTTGGGGAATAGGGGATCGTCTGGAAATGCATTAACTCCCACTGTAGGGGATCGTCACCCTCCAGGTGGACGATGGCTACATCGATCCCGTCTACCGAAGTGCCCGACATTAGGCCGACGACGATCATCTTGCTGGGGGCTCGCACCAGAGGCTTGAGAAGGTCTAAAGTTTTGCCCTCTTTCTCCCCTCCCCTTTTTAAGATACAGGCAGCGTATCCGGAGCTACCGCGTGGAGAGGATGAGTGAAGCCATCCGCTACGACCTTCTGTTGGTGGGGGGGAGTTCCTCCAACTTGATCTTGGCCCATCGCCTTTTGGATTTGGCCAAGCTATCCGGGCTAAGAATCTCCATCGCCATTTTGGAAAAAGCCCGCCAATTCGGCGGTCACATCGTCAGTGGCGCCATCTGCAACCTCCAAGTGATCGCCAAGCTCTTCCCCGATTTTGAAAGCCAAGGATTTCCCCACGAAGGCCGGGTGGAAGCCAATCACTTGAGCGTGCTGGGATCCCAACAGCGCTGGGATCTGCCGGAAGCGGTGATCCCGCCGGGATTTCGCAAGCAGGGGCAGTTCATTCTCACCCTCAGCCACGTCATCCGTTGGCTGGCCGAAACCCTGCAGGAAAAAGCCAAAGGGATCCCGAACGTTACCCTGGATGTGTTCCCTGGCTTTGCCGCCCATGAAATCCTCTACGACGGGGAGCGGGTGATTGGGGTGCGGGCGAGCGATTCCGGCCAAGTGTACGAAGATTGCATCTTTGCCGAACTCACCTGTTTCGGCGACAAAGGCTTCATTTCCAAAGATCTCATCGAGAAGTTTCAACTGCGCCCCAACCCGCAACTGTGGTCGGTGGGGGTCAAAGAGGTGTGGCAGATCCCCCAGTCCCGGCAGGGGCAGGTGTGGCATACCTTGGGCTACCCGGTTTTGGATGGCAGCTTCAGCGGGGGCTTTGTCTATGGCCTCAAAGACAATCGCCTGGCCTTAGGTCTGATCATCGGCCTCGACAGCAGGAACCCCAACCTTAACCCCCAGCAGCGTCTGCAGGAGTTCAAGGCTCACCCCTGGATCCAGTCCCTGATTGCCGGCGGCAAGTTGCTCAAGTACGGGGCTGCCGTGATTCCCGAAGGGGGCTACCACAGCCTGCCCACCCGGTTTGGCGTTGAGGGAGCCCTGCTGTTGGGGGATGCGCTGGGGGTGTTGGATGTGGGTAGCTTGGCCGGGGTGGATAATGCCATGGAAACCGGCTATCTGGCGGCGGGCCTCATTCACGATGGCTTCTTGAAAGGGGATCTGCGCATCCAAACCGACTACCAAAAGGCGGTGATGGAAAGTGCAGTGGGGCAAAACCTCTACCGCAGCCGCTACTTCCGCGAGGCTTTTTTGGAAAACTCCCGCCTGCTGGAAGAATACTTACCTCAGGTGTGCCGCAGCGTCGATGCCGGCCACCCCTGGCTGGGATCCCTGCGCTGGGGCCTGCAGGATCCCGTTCGCCGCGGACGAGAAACTCTGCGCGCCTACACCCTGCTCACCGGGCGGGTCAGCCCCAGCGAGCCACCCCCGCGAGGCTATGTGGCCCCCCACGCCGCCATTCAGGCGGATTTTGTGGCCCCCACAACCTTGGCTCCCCAGGAATTGGCCGCTCGACCGGGCTATTTCTCGCGGCCCGATGCGGTTTTTTTCGCGGATCCCCGCTACCCCGAGGGTAACCGTCACATCCTGGAGTTCGACGCCGAAACCTGCCGCCGGTGCATCGCCGCCTACGACAAGCTGAATCGCCCCACCCCCTGCGTTGCCGACTGCACAGCAGAGGTACACCACATCCGCGACCAAAATGGCATCCGCTCCCATGCCATGTCTTTGGAAAACTGCATCCAGTGCCGCACCTGCGAGATCATCTGTCCCCACTTAAACTTGCGGGTCAACCCCAGCTACGAGGGATCCGGGCCGGATTTCTATGGGCTGTAGCCGTTGCTGAGGTTAACTCAGTTCGCTGCAGCTCGCCTGATCCTGGGGGTCTAGCAACTGAGGTGAATGGATCTGGCCATCTTGGCCGACGATCCCAGGGATCCAAGCAACCTTGGAAATTGGCTAGGTTGGGTTAGGGCTTGTTGGAGATCTTTTGTCGGTGAGCGATTCTTTGGATGTCCAGGCTCCTCTGCCCGCCATTTTGGCCGATCTGCAAGAAGCTCTGGAATCCCTGGGGTTGGGCCATCTTCAGGTACAAGCGCGGCTTTCCGGCCACCGCCTGTTGCTGCGCCTAGAGGGGGATCCCCTGCCTGAGCCGGATGCTTTGCTGGAGAGCCTCTCGCCGGCATTGGAGCACATGGCGCTGACCCACAGGCAGCGTCAGGTGGAGCTGTTTGGCTTTCTGGCCAATGAAGGGATCCCGGAATGGCACTGCGAGTGGCGCTACCAGCCCCAGCCCAACCCCAACAGCCCTCTGTATCGCGCTCAGCGGGGGGATGAGGTGGCCATCCAGCAGGTGTTCAATTACCTGTTGCGTCCAGAAGGGATCCAAGCACGGGTTCATTTCCATCCCAAGCTGGGCCTCTTGCAGGTGAACTTGCAGGCGGCAGAAGCTCCGGATCCGGCTTGGGCTAAGGATTTTCTGCGGCGAGCCTTGACCCGTCTGGAATGGACTTTCTTGCAACGGCTGCGGCTTTCCGGGCAAAAACTGGGCTCCTTTTTCCCGGCCTGGAGCCAGGAGTTCGATCTCAAACAGCCCGCCTTTTGGCAGGCCCCCCAAGTGCCCTTGACCGGGCGCTCCCCCATCTCAGAGAGAGAAATCTCTCCGCTGGATAAGCCGCCACCCCCTTCTCCTGCCTCCCAGACTGAATCTCCGGGTGTCAGTTGACGGAGGAGATAGTAAGTAGCCGAGCGTTTGCAGCCGCTGGCTGAGCGTATTCTGAAGGACAGTGCTCGTTGGGGTTGGCCATGCGGGTTGTTTTTTTCGGCACGCCAGAGTTTGCCCTGCCTTCGCTGCAGATCCTGTTGCAGCCGCAGTCTCCCTTTGAAGTGGTGGGATTGGTCTGCCAGCCGGATCGGCCCCAGGGACGGGGACAAAAGGTGCTTCCCCCCCCTACCAAGGTTCTCGCCCAGGCCCACGGGATCCCGGTGTGGCAGCCTGTCCGCCTGCGGCGGGATCCCCAAGTGCTGGCGGCTCTGGAGGCGCTGGCTGCCGATGTGTTTGTGGTGGTGGCCTACGGCCAGATCTTGCCCCTGACGGTGTTGCAGATGCCCAAGCTGGGCTGTGTGAATGTGCATGGATCCCTGTTGCCGGCCTATCGTGGCGCTGCTCCCATCCAGTGGGCCATTGCCAACGGCGAAACCGAGACCGGCGTGACCACCATGCTCATGGATGAGGGAATGGATACGGGGGCCATCCTGCTCCAGGCCAAGCTACCCATTGGGCCAGAGCAAACCAGCCTAGAATTGGCACCCCAACTGGCTCAACTGGGGGCAGAACTCTTGGTGGAAACGCTCTTGAAATTGGAGAAAGGGGAACTCACCCCTATTCCTCAGGATGGATCCCGGGCAACCTACGCCCCTTTGCTCAAAAAACAAGACTTTCACCTCGACTGGCAGCGCCCTGCCCAGGCCTTGCACAACCAAATCCGCGCCTTTTCTCCCGACTGTTTCACCAGTTTGAGGGGGCAGCGGATCAAAATTGTCCGCTCTGCCTCTCCTCAGTTGCACCCACCCCCTGGCGATCTCCCCCAAGGCAGCCCTGGCGAGGTGGTGGGATTGGCCAGGGGAGAAGGGATCTACGTAGCCACAGGAGAGGGATCCCTATTGATCCGGCGGGCGCAGCTGCCTGGCAAAAAAGAACAGTCCGCTTGGGACCTGGTCAATGGCGGCCAGCTCAAGGTGGGGATGCGTTTTGAGCCACTCCCGGATGCTTGAGAGCCATACAGGGATCCCTTGGGCGTGGTCAACCCAAATGGTGGCGAATAAATGGTGGCGAATACAGTAATGAATGAAACATTTCCGTTGCATTACTCCCCTCTCCCTCTGGGAGAGGGTGAGGCTTACTCCGGCTGGGGAAACTCCTGCCAAAGGGTGGTGCGTTGGCGCAAGCTGAGGAACTGTCCGCCGCCCAAGATGAGGTGGTCCAAAACCGGGATCTGTAGCAGTTGCCCCGCTTGCAAGAGTTGCCGGGTGAGGGCAAGGTCTTCTGGGCTGGGATCCAAGCTGCCGGAAGGGTGGTTGTGGGCCACCAGGATGCGGCTGGCTCCTTGCTTGATGGCGCTGCGGAAGGTTTCCCGCGGATGGGTGAGGGTTTCGGTGGCTGTCCCCCGGGTTACGATCTGCTGGCCAATGAGGCGGTGCTTGATATCTAGGTGCAAAACGGCAAAATGCTCCTGGGTCTCCCACATCAGGTCGCCGCTCAGGGCCATGGCTGCCTGTTCCGGCGACTCGATCACCGTGCGTTCTGGCGGGCGACCCAAAAACACCCGTCGCCCCAGCTCGATGGCGGCCAACACCGTTGCTGCCTTGGCCGGGCCAATGCCTTCGATCTGGATCAGCTCTCCGGCTTCCACCTGGCGCAACTGGGCCAAGGGATCCCCTTGGGCTTCTAACTTTTTCAGGAGCAACTGGGCGAGGCCGACTGCTGAGAGTTTGCCCGGCCCCTGTCCGGTGTTGAGCAGAATGGCCAGCAGCTCGGCGTGGGAGAGGTGCCTTGCCCCTTGGCTGAGCAGCCGCTCGCGGGGACGATCTTGGGCAGGAATATCGCTGATGCGCAGCACGTACTGGCTCATCTGGGGCCTAGGGAGGAGAAGAGGTTTTTTTCAACAGCCAAAAGGGACTGCGGCGCTCGACGACCCGCCAAGATCCCAGAATGGCTGCCTGTTCGCCCTCGGGAGCTGTAAGTTCAGCTACAAAGGGATCCCAGGTAACCAGGTAGTCGGGCGCCTGCCCCTGGGCTTGCCAGTCGGCCAGCTCTTCTGGGCTGGCGGCGTAGGGAACCTGCAGCGGGCCATAAAAATAGGGTACAAAAGAGCGAAAGCCGTACAGGCCCACCGTTCCAGAGAGAGCCGGCTGGGCGTTGTTTTCGGAAGTGGCAAACTGCCGGAAAAAGTGGACGGCTCCTCCCTGGGTGTGTTGCAGCAGGCGGGGGAAGACCCAGCACCAGGCCAGTTGGGCGCTCAGTCCGGTGGCCAAGAGCAAAACTGTCCAGCCCCAAGCCCGCCGCCGTCCTCGACTCCAAAGGAGAATTCCCAGCAGCAGGATCGCGGCGGGGACGTAGGTCAACACCGGCCACTCCACCTCAGCCTGCAGGTATCCCAGCACCAAGCTGCTGGAAAAGTCGTCAGGGATGCCGGCAAAGACCCATGCTTGGACTAGCCCAGCGGGATCCTGGGATCCCAGCCAGGGCAGCAATAGCCACAGGGCCAGCCAAAACAAGCCACTGAGCAGGATCCAGGCACTTTCCCAAAAACTGGGCCCTCTTTTCTCAGCAACCAGGCGCTGCAAGCGCAGGGCAGCAAAGTAGGCCCCAATGGGGTACAGCAGCGAGGTGTAGTGAACCAGCTTGGTTTGCACCAGCAGCGAAAACAGGGCCAGCACCACCCCAAAAGCCACCAACAGCAGAGATTCTGCCCGCCGAGTCAAATCCACCGAGCCCACGCTCCTGGGGATGGGCTGCAGGATCTCGGCCAAAGCCAAAGAACCCCAGGGAAAGCACCCCAGGGCAAAGGCCAACAGATGAAAATAAACCGGGCCGGGATGCCCATCTGAGCTGGTGAGGATGCGCCATTGGTAGCGCCCAAACTCTTCCACCCATTCTGGCCCCCGTTGCACCCCCTCCAACGCCAGCCAAGTGAGGGGAACAGCCACAGCTAGGCTGAGGAAAACCAGGCTCTCCCCCCATCGAAGGGGAGGATCCCGTTGCCAGAGCTTGTAGAGGATCCAGATAGCCAGGGGCAACACCAGCCCCACCGGCCCTTTGGCCAACACTGCCAAGCCCAGGGCCAGCGCCCCCACCGCTCTCCACCTGCGTCCAGAGTACCCGGCCCGCCAGGCCTCCTCGGCGGCCCAAAGGGATCCCAGCCCCACACCCATGCCCAGGTTGAGTAGCGGGTCGATGAGACCGGTTTTGTAAAAAAACAAGGGCAGGTAGCCCGTCAGCAGCAAGATCCCCCATAGGCAGCCGAACCCCATCCCGCCCAGACAGGATCCCCACCCCACCAGCAGCGCCACTGTGATCCCGCCCACCCAGGCATTGGGCAACCGCGCCGCCCATTCGTTCATCCCCAAAACAGCCATGGACAGGGCCTGCAGCCAAAAAAACAGGGGCGGCTTTTCAAAAAAGGGCTCCCCGTTGATCGCCAACGAGAGCGGATCCCCGCTGGCCAGCATCTGCCGCGCCAAGCTGGCGTAGATCAGCTCATCCCAGTCGAACAGATAGGGGATCCCCTGACCTACCCACAGCCACAGGCCGGCCAAAAGCCCCATCCCCAGGGATCCCTTGAGGCGGCCCAGAAAGCTAGGCATGGAAAGCTTCTGAAGACACCACCCGGCCCACGCTCTGAGGCGAGCGCAGGAGGCGGAGCAACTGGGCTGCCAGAGCGGATCCCTCTGTCTCTACCGGAATCTCCACCCCACACCAACGGCTGGAGCTACCCTGCAGGGCAGCTATCCACTCCGGGGCAAGGGATCCCCGCGCCACCCCGATCAATTGCGGCAGAGGCTCCCGACGATACAGCCCAATCCAGCGCAAGCCCAGTTGAAAAGGCCCCGGTCGGAAACGGGGGTTCAAGCGGCCATCCGCCTCAAACTTGCTCAACATCACCTGCAGAGAGCAGATCTGGCGAGTATTGAGCGCAGGAGCCGAAGGCACAAGGCGGGCGCGGAACGTGGCAACCATCTCCGCAAAGGGGATCTGAACGGTCTGCTCTTCTCCCGGCGCAGTGTCGAACGCATAGCCGTAGGCGGGGCTGTCCCAGCCGCCTTGATCCCGCAGTAAGACCTTATACCGCTGCCCATCCCCTCGCAGGCGCAGCTCCAGACCGGCAAACCCCGACAAGTCCAGCGGCGGCTGCCAATTGCGGGTGCGCGTGGAAACAAACCCCCCAAAGTTGGCCGTGGAAACCTGGCCTGCGAACAGCAGCTCCTCCTTTCCCCAGAGCAGTTGGCTTTGGCTCGCCCCGCCCATCACCACATCGTCCAAAATGCCCCAAAACCGATGCAAATCCGGGTTGGGCCGGCGAAAGTCGAACAGCATCCGCTCCGTTTGCCCACTGCTGCGCAATTGCTCCAGATAAGCCTTGGCCGTTGGTGGATCCCCCAAACCTAGGATCACGGTTGCTGTCGCCCAATCTGGCGTATGGCTCACCTCCACGCCCTGCTGCCGCAGGGCCTCCGCCAACCCGTCAGGCAAACCTTCCCCCACCACCCCTATCTGGATAGCGACCGGCTCGGAAAGAGAAGGTGGCACAAAATCATCCTCCACGGCCTGGAACCCATTCTGAACCCGACGCCATACCTCAGCCCAAGGCAGGGCCTCATAGTAGGTGAGCGTGTTCCAGAACCGCCCCAGATCCCAAGGCATGAGTCTACCTCATCTCTTCAGAGGTCTATCCCGGATCCCTAGCTTAGGGCAGCGCCGAAGAACTCCACCGCTTCTGCCAACACGTCTAAAAAGCGATCCACCTCCGCCAACGTGTTGTACAGGTAAACACTGGCTCGGGCAGTGGATTGTACTCCCAAATAGCGATGGAGGGGTTGAGTGCAGTGGTGCCCCGCTCGAACGGCAATGCCTTGCTCATCCAGCAAAGTAGACAGGTCATGGGGATGGACAGCCTCCACCGAAAAGCTAACCAGCCCTGCCCGTCGCGCCGGATCCTTGGGGCCATAAACCGTAATACCCGCTATGTGCTGGATCCCGTCCAACAGGTGGGTAATCAACCTTTGTTCATGGGCATGAACCCGCTCCAGACCGATCTGGCTCAAGTAATCTACGGCTGCCCCCAGCCCCACCGCCTGGGCAATCGCCGGCGTACCAGCCTCAAATTTGTGGGGGATATCCGCATAGGTGGCGTGATCCCAGTACACATCGGCGATCATCTCTCCCCCACCCAAAAAAGGGGGCATCGCTCGCAGCAGCTCCCGCCTGCCGTAGAGGACGCCAATCCCCGTTGGGCCACACATCTTGTGCCCCGAAAAGGCCAACCAATCGCAATCCAGCGCCTGGACATCCACAGGCATGTGGGGCACGCTCTGGCAGGCATCCAGCAGAACCTTGGCTCCGTAACGATGGGCCAGTTCAGTCATCTCCTGAACGGGGTTGATGGATCCCAGCATGTTGGAGACCTGGGTTACCGCCACCAAGCGGGTGCGGTCGCTGAGCAAAGACCGGTAGTGCTCCAGATCCAACTCTCCCTCTGGCGTGATCTGGATGAACTTGAGGTGGGCTCCCGTCCTTTGGGCCACCCATTGCCACGGGATCAGGTTGCTGTGGTGCTCCATCACCGAGAGGACGATCTCATCCCCCCGCTCCAGATGGCTCAAGCCCCAACTGTAGGCCACCAGATTGATGGCTTCGCTGGCATTGCGGGTGTAGATGATCTCTTGAGGAGAAGGCGCGTTCACAAACCGAGCGATCTTTTCCCGCGCCCCCTCATAGGCATCTGTGGCTTCGTTGCTCAGCGTATGGACCCCACGATGCACGTTGGCGTTGCAGTGTCGATAGTAATGATCCATCGC
Organism: Thermostichus sp. MS-CIW-34; assembly: GCF_054060435.1. NCBI lineage: Bacteria > Bacillati > Cyanobacteriota > Cyanophyceae > Thermostichales > Thermostichaceae > Thermostichus > Thermostichus sp. MS-CIW-34. The sequence goes on from NZ_JBSSDE010000005.1 coordinate 24,918, forward strand.
CTGCATAACCGCCAGTGGCTTTTGAGAAGTGGCGGCATTGTCAAAGTAGATCAGCGGGTGGCCGTTGACCTGGCGCTGCAAAATCGGAAAATCTGACCGCACCTGGGCAGCCAGATCGAAAGAATGGTCAAGCTTGAGAGAAGAAAGGGGGGATACCGCCATAGTCTGCGCAAAAGGCCTGCTTCCCTCAGTATGACATCGCTTCCGGCCAGCCTTCGGCAAACCCATCCGCCCAATCCCTTCCAGCATCCAGGGATCCCTTCCTCCCTGACCTGAAAGCGAAGCTTGTCACAAAATGTAACTTTGTGTTAAGTTTGGTTACAGCAACCAATACGAGGTATTAGCAATGCAATCGTCTCCCAGAATCCCTTCTCGTCTGGACTCCGCTTCTGTTGCCCAGTACTACGACACCACCAACGACTGGATCCCAGGCTGGACAGAGCAAGCGGAGCGTTGGAATGGACGCTTGGCCATGTTGGGCTTGGTGATCAGCATTGCTACAGAAGCGGTGCTGGGCCACAGTGTTTTTGCCAGCACTCTCGCCCAGTGGCTAGGTCTGCAATAACCTGCAATAATTTGTCGAAGAACTTTTCGGTAGAGCCACATTGGACATCTCACAGACTTTCTCTTCGGCTTTGAGATGTTACAGCTCTACCCTTTTTGGGAGCTTTTTCACCCTTCAATCCCTATCTCGACAGTCCGATGATGCTTGACAATCCCTTCCTCCCCTACATTGCCGTCATGGTGGCCGGGCTGGTGGCCGCTGTTGTGATTGGCTCGATGGCTTTCTTCAACTCCAAGCGCCCTGCTGGCTGGGAAGGCGCCGGTCGCCCGCGGTACGTGCCGCAGTACGGTCAAGACGGCGATACCCCGCCGGAGTGGGAGATTGGCTGGACGGAGAAGGCCGAGCGATGGAACGGACGGCTGGCCATGCTGGGGTTTGCCATCAGTGTTGTGGTAGAGGCCATAGTGGGCCACAGCGTGTTTGCCTCTGCACTGGGGATCCGCTGATCCCAGTTGAAAGCTGTCTGATGGCTGGAAGAGTTGGAAAATGGCAGCCGGAGAGCTCCGCCTCTCTTCTTCTGGCTTTGACTCAGCCTTTGCCAGTACCCCAAGCTGGAGCTGGCCGCAGATGCAAGTCACTGCTGGCCTTCAGCCTTTACCACTGGATAATCTTTTTCTGAACAGCTGTCATGCACATGGCAACGCGGGCGTTGATCTCATCCTCAGAGCCGAAAATATCTAGCTTTTCTTTGAGCCTTTGGATACAGTTTTGTACGGTCTTCTTGCTGGTGTGAATGCGATCGGCAATGGCCTGATCGGTGAGGGCTTCTTTGCAGAGCAAGTTCAAGACCTCAATTTCTCGTTCTGTCAGCTTCGTAAGACCGCGCAACTCCCGCGGCATGCGCAATTCTCCATTCAGGGCGCTTTTGGCCCCCTCCAGAAACACGGTGCGCCGTTCCATTTTGTTGACCGCGGCAAACCCACCCTGGTGTTTGCTGATCAGGCCCACCAATGGAGTTAGCAGCAGCGGCTCGCTGGAATAGGCCATCACATTTAGGGTGGGGTAGTTCTCAAAGATATGACGCAGGAACTCTAGGCCAGGCTCGGCAGACTGCTCCCCGCTGGTTTGACCATAGAGCAGATCGGCTACAACCAAGTCTGGTTGTTCCCGCTGCAGGCGCAGGATGGCGTCCATGGGATTGGTGACCGTAATACATTGAGCATCTGCTGCAATGCGTTGCAGCCACTCACAGTTGTTTTGAGCCACCTCTGGATGATCTTCGACGATCAAAAACTTGAGCGGGGCAGTGGGGCTTTCAACCTCGGGCATCAATCCACTCCTCTAAATCCTTATCTTGTAGTCCATTCTCTGCCGAGCGAGCTTGGCCGAGATGCGTTCGTCGGCAAGGGATCCGTCTGCAAGCATAGCTCCCAGCCGACTACCCCAGTGTAGCCTCAGGTAGGGGCTTAGAGGTGAGCCTGGGGGGGTGGGAAAGGACAGGTTAGGCTAGAGGGTGACGTCGACTGGATCTTAACTGTGGTACCCCTGCAAGATCGCAACCCAACCACCCGCACAGCCTATGTCACTTATGCCCTGGTGATCGTTAACATCTTAATTTTTCTGTACCAGCTAACCCTGTCGCCACAAGAGCTGGCAGCTTTTTTCCGGGAGTGGGCAGTGGTACCGATAGAGTTGACGGCCAGTTTTCGAGGGGAGATCACCTCTTCGTCGCGTCCAGAATGGGTAACCCTATTCACCTCACAATTTCTGCATGGGGGTTTTCTCCACATTGGCGGGAACATGCTTTTTTTGTGGGTTTTCGGCAACAACGTTGAGGATCGCTTGGGCCATGTGCGCTACCTCATCTTCTACCTGACTTGCGGAGCTTTGGCTGCATTAACGCAGTGGTTTTTCGATATGGGATCCCCCATTCCTTCACTGGGGGCAAGCGGCGCTATTGCTGGCGTATTGGGAGCCTATATTTTGCGTTTTCCACGGGCCGAGATTCTGACCCTGGTGCCCTTGGGTATTTTTATCACAACCCTCTACGTTCCGGCTTGGGTGTTCCTAGGCTTTTGGTTCATCCAGCAAGCTTTCTACGGCATTGCCAGCCTACAGACGCCTACCAATATCGGTATGCAGGGTGGGGGAATTGCTTACTGGGCCCATGCGGGCGGTTTTGTGTTTGGGGCCATTTTGGGGCCGCTGATGGGGTTGTTTTCCGGCAAAAGCCCTTATGACCGCCAAATGACTTGGCAACAACGTGACAGGGATCTGTTTTGATTTGATCAGCTTTGATACTTTCTCAGTCTATTGTTAATCGGATAGCAGCGTGATGGGAGAAAGCCATGGTCAGTCTATCTGCCAAGCCTCTAACTCTGGAAGACTTTCTACAACAGCCGGAAACTCAGCCCGCCAGCGAGTTCATCAAAGGAGAAATTATCCAGAAGCCCATGCCACAGGGAAAACATAGCCGTCTCCAACTAAAACTGGGTAGCTTCATTAACGAGATGTTGGAGCCTTCTCAACTGGGAATGGCATTTCCAGAGCTGCGCTGCACCTTCGCCGGATACGCGATTGTGCCCGATATTTCTGTGATCCCCTGGGATCGGATCCCTGTAGATGAAGATGGCACCATTCAAAATCTCATCCCCTTTTGCCCTGATTGGATGATCGAGATTCTCTCTCCCAATCAAAATCCAATGAAGCTGGTCAAAAAAATCTTGATCGGCCTGGATCACGGCTGCCAAATGGGGTGGGTGGTGGATCCCGAAGAAAGGGTTGTTTTCGCCTACCCTGCCGGGCAGCAGCCGACAGTACATGAGGATCCCCAAGAGGTGATCCCCACTCCTGCGTTTGCCCAAGGGATCCAACTGACAATCGCAACTTTGTTCGGCTGGATGCAAGTTCAAGCTGGCGAGAGCCACAAGTCCAATGCGGGATAGAAAGAGAGTGGATCTCCTTCCATCCCTCAATTCTCAATTCAAATTCAACATTCAGCTAGAAATCGCAGGAGCCCCGCACTGTACCTGTAGGGTCAGTGTCGGGAGGAATGCGGAAGTTATGATAGAACCATGACCCAAGTCCTGACCGTCCCCTGCAAGCTCAAGGTGTCCCAGTCGCAAGCCGCAAAGTTGGATGCGACAATGGATGCCTTTGTGCAGGCGTTGAACTGGGTCAACCAAAACACACCAGAAAAAGTAGTCAACGCAGTCAAACTCCAGTCCCTTTGCTATTACCAGATTCGCGCTCGGTTTGGCTTGTCCAGTAATCTGGCCCAGCAGGTCTGCAGACGGGTAGCGGGTTCCCGCAAAGTGGCTAAGCAGAAAAAGCGTCCCGTCAAGGAGTTTAAGAGCGGCTTTGTTACCTACGACGCCCGTATCTTTTCGTTCCGTCAAAAAGACTGGACGGTGTCGCTCACCACGGTGGAAGGGAGAGAACGCTTTGAACTGGCCATTGGCAACTACCAGCGTGGGATGCTGGCTGGTTCCAACCCCAAATCTGCCACCCTGGTCAAGCGCAAAGATGGCTCCTACTACATCCAGATTTGCGTAGAGAAAAAGCCACCCAAGCAACAAGATACCGACAAGGTGATCGGGGTGGACTTTGGAAGGACAGATATTGCCCATACGTCAGAGGGGGACAACTGGAATGGACAGCAGTTGAACAGAGTCCGCGACCACTACTCCCGGTTGAGGGCGGCACTCCAACGTAAAGCCAGTAAGGGCACCCGCAGTTCGCGGCGCAGATGCAGAGAACTGTTGCAACGGCTGTCTGGCAAGGAGAGACGCTTTCAAGTGTGGGTCAATCATCGCATCTCCAAAGCTATTGTCTCTAGGGCAAAAGCTACCAACAGCGCTATTGCTCTGGAAGACCTGACAGGGATCCGGGAAAGGGTCAATCAACAGCCACGCGGTAAAACGGAGCGTAGGAGGGCCAACAGTTGGGCGTTCTACCAACTACGTCAATTTCTGGAATACAAGGCGAGAATTGCGGGGGTTCCTCTGGTTCTTGTGCCGCCTGCCTACACGTCGCAGACCTGCCACAAGTGTTTGCATATCCATCCCGACCCTGCGCAATCCTACCGCAGTGGCAAGTCGTTCAAGTGTGGGCACTGTGGATGGGAAGGGGATGCGGATTTGAATGGTGCGAATGTGATTGCGCTCTTGGGGGCTGTCGTAAACCAGCCTAGAGGTCCGGGCTTGTCTTGTTCTCTGGTAGAGCAGAGCAGGCTCAGGGCTACTGAAAGCCCGCTCCGTACCGCTTAGCGGTCGGAGCCGGGTAGTTTACTTGTTGTAGAGGGCAGGAGCTTGGGCAACCGTCTCACCAGTTTGAGGCAGCTCCTGCCGCAGCAGCGCCACCAAAGCGTTAGTGGATTGGTCGTAGAGGCTGGTCACCAGCTTGGGGTAGAGCCCAATGCCGATGATGGGGATCAACAGGCAGGCGATGATGAACACCTCGCGTGGCTCAGCATCTACCAATTCTTCGTGTTCGGTGAGCTCTTTGTTCTCTGGGCCAAAGAAAATCTGCCGCAACATCGACAGCAGGTAGATGGGGGTCAGGATCACCCCAACTGCTGCCAGGAAAACCACCACCAACCGGAAGGGGAGAGAGTAGGCATCGGTGGTGGCCATGCCGATAAACACCATGATCTCGGCCACAAAGCCGCTCATGCCGGGTAGGGCTAGCGAAGCCAGGGAGCAGGCGGTGAACATGGAGAAGATCTTGGGCATCTTCAGGCCAACGCCGCCCATTTCCTCCAGCTCCAGCGTATGGGTGCGGTCGTAGGTGGCCCCCACCAAAAAGAACAGGCTGGCCCCGATCAGCCCGTGGGAGATCATCTGCAGCATGGCGCCGCTCATGCCGATCTCCGTCAGGGATCCGATACCGATGAGCACGAAGCCCATGTGGCTGATGGAAGAGTAGGCGATCTTCCGTTTCAGGTTGCGCTGGGCAAAAGAGGTGAGGGCGGCAAAGATGATGTTCACCACCCCCAGCACGATCAGCACCGGCGCAAAGTAAAGATGAGCATCCGGCAGCATACCCGCATTCATGCGCATCAGGGCATAGCCCCCCATCTTGAGCAGGATCCCGGCCAGCAACATGTGAACCGGCGCGGTGGCTTCTCCGTGGGCATCGGGCAGCCAGGTGTGCAAGGGGAAAATGGGCAGCTTCACCCCATAGGCAATCAGAAAGGCCCCGTACATCAGCAGTTGGAAGGTGAGCGGATAGGTCTTGTGGGCCAGATCCGTCATGTCAAAGCTGATGGGATCCCCGTAGAAGGCCATAGCCAGACCTGCCACCAGGATAAACAGGGAGCTGAGAGCCGTGTAGAGGATGAACTTGGTGGCCGCATACAGGCGGTTGTATCCCCCCCAAATGGAGAGGAGCAAGTACACCGGGATCAGCTCCAATTCCCACATCAGGAAAAACAGCAACATATCCTGCACGGCAAACACCCCGATCTGCCCGCCATACATGGCCAGCATCAAAAAGTAGAAGAGGCGAGGTTTGAGGGTGACCGGCCAAGCGGCCAAGATGGCTAGGGTAGTGATAAACGCCGTGAGCAGGATCAGGGGCATGGAGAGGCCATCAGCCCCCACCGACCAACTCAAGCCCACTTGGGGTACCCAGGTGTAGCGCTCCAGCAGTTGCAAACCTGTCTGGCCGGGATCGTAGCCGACATAGAAGCCGGCCAGCAGAATCAGCAGATCCGTGACCGCAATGAACAAAGCAAACCAGCGGATCCGCTCGGCCAACTTTTGTGCGTAGGCGCGGGTACTGGGATCCCCAGCCGGTGATGGGATCAGGGGAATAAATAGGGCGGCCAACACAGGGTAAGCGATGACCGTGGTCAGCCAAGGAAACTCGTGCAAGCTGGGCAGCGCCATGGATGTAACCTCGCTTGTGCCATACCATCAGGGGGATCCCTGCCGGCTGCAATCCGACAGCCCTTTACCAGAATCGCCCTTGAGTATCTATGCTTAGCAAATCTACAGGATTATCTTAAGGCTCCCTCTCCCTTTGCGTTGGGATCCCTGGGATGGAGCAGATGCATGGGTGGATGTTGTACCCGAAAATCAAAATACAGTCTTCCACTGTTCTCACAAGGTAACCGATCTCATCATGCCTCAGCCCAAACTGATCATCCACGGCGGAGCCGGCAGCGCCCTGGAAGGGGAAAGCAGCCTGGAAAAAGTGAGGGGATCCCTGCAGCAGGTGGTGGAGAGCACCTACGAGCTGCTGTTGGCTGGGCAGAGTGCCGAGGCGGCGGTGATGCATGCCTGCCAGTTGCTGGAGGATGATCCGCTCTACAATGCCGGGACGGGGTCGGTCTTGCAATCGGATGGGCAAATCCGCATGAGCGCCGCTCTCATGAACGGGGCCACCCAGTCTTTTAGCGGGGTGATCAACGTCAGCCGAGTTCAGCATCCCATCCTCATGGCCCAGGCTCTGCAATCAAGCCCGGATCGCGTGGTGGCCGAACAAGGGGCAGCAGAGCTGGCGCGGGAGCTGCAGTTGCCGGTCTATGACCCGGCCACTCTCAATCGGGTTCAAGAGTGGGTGCAGTTGCGCCAAACCCATCCCCCAACTAGGGTTCTCACTGCTCTGGCCATGGGCACGGTGGGGGCGGTGGCGCTGGATCAACAGGGGCAAATCTGTGCCGGCACCTCCACCGGCGGGCGGGGGTTTGAACGGGTGGGGCGAGTAAGCGATTCGGCCACTCCAGCGGGAACCTATGCCAGTGCGGCGGCGGGAGTCAGTTGCACCGGTGTCGGGGAAGATATTTTGGATGAGAGCTTGGCGGCGCGGATTGTGATTCGAGTGGAAGATGGCCTCAGCCTGAAGGCTGCCATGGCCAAGTCTTTTCAAGAGGCCCGCCAACGTCGCCGCTCCTTTGGGGCCATTGCTCTATCGCGCTCGGGCGAGATTGCCTGGGATACCACCACCGACCTGCTGCTGGCCGCCTACCACGATGGGCAGGGGATCGGCTTGACGATCTAAACTTCTAGCCGGGCTTGCGGGATTAGACCTGGACAAGCCTGAGGCGGTTGGATAAGAGTAGGATAAGAGTAGAAATAGTACTTAAACAAACCAAGTCTGCCCCCTGGCGGGCCACTGTAGAGCGTTTATGGCACTTCACGCGGAGTTGCACCGTCATTTGGGCGGTTCGGTTGTCCCCCGAATTCTGTGGCGCTATTTTCACCGCCAGGGATCCCCTTTGGCAGAGCGCTTTCCCACCTATGCCGAGTTTGAGGAGTTCTACACCCGCCCGCGCAACACCCTCGAGGATTACCTGGAGCTGCACACGCTGGTGGAACAGGTGCAGACCCTGGAAACCCTGCCCTATTTTATCTACCGCCTGCTGCGGGGAGCCTACATCTTTGAGGATCTGGCCTACCTAGAGATTCGCTACACCCCCTACCTACGCACGGATCCCAGCCTGGATGAGGCGGAGCGCCTCAAGCAGATGCGCCAGGTAATCGAGACGGTGGGGCAGGCCAGCCAGCAGCGAGAGTATCCCATCGTCACCACCCAGATCGTCTGTTTGCATTCACGCCTGCCCAGCCACATCAACCGGGCCATGGTGGAAGCTGCCGCTGAGTCGGAGTATGTGTGTGCCATCGACCTGGCCGGGGGAGACAAGCCCTACGGCGAACGGATGGACGAGTGGATTGAGCTGTTCAAGTATGCGCTGGCCCGCGGCCTAAAAACCACTGCCCACCTGTACGAAACTTTGGATGGCTGCTACCCACAGTTGCTGCCCTATGTCTCGCGGATCGGCCACGGCATTCAGATCCCCCTCCACTATCCAGAATTGCTGCCGGAGCTGGCGCGGCGAGGCCAATGCCTGGAAGTTTGTCCCACCACCTATCTAAAAACGGGAACTCTACCCAGTTTGGAGCCCCTCAAGATTGTCTTTGACCGCTGCTTTGAGGCGGGGGTGGATATCGCCATCTGCACCGACAACGCCGGCTTGCACAATGTACGCCTGCCGTTTGAGTACGAGAACCTGCTGACCCACGACATTATCGATTTCGAGCAGCTCAAACACTGCCAGGAAGCAGCCTTTCGTCACGCTTTTGCCTGGCCCTATAAGGGGCGTCCGGCCTCATTGTTGTCGGAGTTACAGCAGGGGGTATCTGCTTCTTTGGTGGCTCTCTGATCCCCTCAGCGGGACGGAGTCTTTATTCTTCATCCGAGCTTCTTGAGAATAGGGAAGGGATCCGTAACAGAGACAGGGGCAGCTTTCGCAAGGGAAATAACCGCTTGGATCCCTTGCCCAGAGCGATGCTGAGGGGCATCCGAGGGTGGATGAAGCCCAACAGAATCCAATGCTGAGTCTACTGAGCCAAGCATGAAGGTCTATATCAGTGCCGATATTGAAGGGATCGCCGGCATCAGCCATTGGGATGAGGCCACCATCGGCCAGCCGGGTTACGAGCCATTCCGAGAGCAGATGACCCGAGAAGTGATCGCGGCTTGTGAGGGATCCCTGGCTGCCGGAGCCACGCAGATCACAGTCAAAGATGCCCATGACTCCGGGCGGAACCTCATCCCCGAACGGTTGCCGGAGCCGGTGCAACTCATCCGCGGCTGGAGCGGCCACCCCTACTGTATGGTGCAAGAGCTGGATCGCAGTTACAATGCCCTGATCTTGATCGGCTATCATGCCCGCGCCGGATCTGCTGCCAACCCCCTCGCCCACACCTACACCACCGAAGTTAGCCAAATCCGGCTGAACGGCCAGGCCATCGCCGAGTTTCACCTGGTCAGCCTCACGGCTGCCTATGAGGGAGTCCCAGTTGTGTTTGTAGCCGGAGATGCGGAGGTGTGTGCCGCAGCGAAAGCTTATGACGCCCACATCGAGACGGTGGTCACCCACAAAGGGATAGGCCAGTCGGTCATTACGCCACATCCGCAGCAGGTTCTACAGGCCATCCGCCAAGGTGTAGAGGGATCCCTGAGGCGGCTGTCGGCCTACCGTCCTCGCCCACTGCCGGATCACTTTCAATTGGAAGTGGACTACAAGGATCCCGCTCGGGCCTACCGCAAGTCTTTTTATCCCGGCTGCCGGTGGATTGCCGATTCCACGGTTCGGCTGGAAGTTTCCGAGTGGTTTGAGGTGTTGCGGGCTTTGGAGTTTATCGTGCTCACCTAGCCAGGGATCCAAGCGGCATCTGGATGAGGCGAGCAGCAGCTTCCCTGAGGCTGGTCTCGGAAAGGTCAGACAGCTCAATCCGGGCCCGAAGGCGATTGAAGTTTTGCTGCAGCCCGTGTCGATAGGTGGGGTCGTAGTGCTGCTCCAGCAACTCCTGCACAAACTGCGGCCAGTCTTGGGCGTCGATCAGCTCAAACCAACGCTGCAGGCGGGCCTGGCCAAGACGGGACTTCAGAGGCAGCAATTTCCCCTTTAGCGCTTGGGGGTGAGCAATCCAGTGGGGATAGTGGGCGATTAACCCCTTCACCCGCTCCTCTAGAGGCAACTGCACTTCGACACAGTCGGCTTGGGTAAGGGCTTGCCAAAGGGCAGGCGGCAGATGGAGCTGGCCCACTTTGGCACTCTCAGCCTCCACCCAGACTGGCTTGGCGGGATCCCACTGGAGAAAGGCCTGCACCAGTTGACTTTCAAAGCTCTTCTGACTGGGCTGTGGCACCCCCCACTCGGCCCCCAGGAGGGATCCCCGGTGACAGGCCAGCTTTTCCAGATCGAGAACTTGGGATCCCTGTTGGCGCAGATGGTGAAGCAACTGGGTTTTGCCGCTCCCTGTTGGTCCGCAGAGCACTCGGTAGGTAAATTCCTGGGGCAAGATCTGCAGCTGTCGGCGCACCCAGGCCCGGTAGGTTTTGTAGCCACCTTGCAAAACCGTAACCTGCCAGCCCACCTGGGACAACACCAATGCCAAGCTGGCAGAGCGCTGCCCTCCCCGCCAGCAGTAGATTAGGGGCCGGTAATCGCGATCTTTATCGGCAAAATGGGTTTGCAAGTGGCGACTGATGTTCTGGGCCACCAAGCTTGCCCCTCGTTTGCGGGCTGCGAAGGGATCCACCTGCTTGTAGAGCGTGCCCACCTCCGCCCGTTCTGTATCGTAGAGTACAGGCAAGTTGATGGCTCCCGGCCAATGATCCTCTGCGAACTCTGCCGGAGAGCGCACATCGATAATTTCGCTGTAGGTGTGCAGCCAGGGCTCTGCAGTGAAGTGAATCGGAGGAGACACAAACCTGTGGATGGAAATGGCAAGCTAGCGCAATCTTGAACAGTTTCTAGCTTAGCCAACGCTGCTGCTCAAGGAAGCCCAGGGCTAACCCTAGCCTATCCCCTCGCAGGTGGACTTCTCGCTTTTCCAGAAGTTTAGGCAAGGTCTCTGGAACATGCAGGATGCCATTTGCCGCTCTCAAAATAGAGGTTTTCAGGCTCTCCAGGTGCCACCTCAGATAGAAAGGTGAGCTCGGACTTTTTCTTCGTCCATTTGGTCAGTCGGCCCCTCCATGATAAGGGATCCATTTTCCATAAGATAAAAGTAATCGGCTAGGCTTTGGGCAAACTCAAAATACTGCTCCACCAGCAACACCGAAACGCCCCGCTCCTTTTGAATGCGGCTGATGGCTTCTTCAATCTCGATAATGATAGAGGGCTGGATCCCTTCTGTGGGCTCATCCAGGAGCAAAAGTTTGGGCTCCGCCACCAAAGCTCTGGCGATGGCCAGTTGCTGCTGCTGCCCACCGCTCAAATCCCCACCCAGCCGTTTAAGAAAAGAACGCAGAATTGGGAATAGGTCATAGACAAACTCAGGTATGATCCGTTCTCTGTCCGGTGCCGCTTCTAGCCCCACCAGCAGGTTTTCCTCAACCGTTAGGCGGGGAAATATCTCTCGACCTTGGGGTACATAGCCAATACCGGCGCGGGCTCGCCAATTGGGAGGGTAATGGTTGATAGGACGGCCCTCAAAAGCAATTTTGCCTGTGCAGTCTTTCAGAAGTCCCATCAGGGCTTTAAGTGTGGTGGTTTTGCCCATACCATTGCGGCCCAGAAGGCAAACCGCTTGGCCGGGAAAGATCTTAAAAGAGAGATCCTTCACAATTAAACTCTGACCATAGTAAACCCTCAAGTTGGAGACCTCCAGGAGAGGCCCGGATCCATCTCGGGATAAGTTTTGTGTTGCGGTCGCGTTTTCCGTATTCATAGGCCTGCGCATGAGTCGATTAGATACAGAACTATAGCCTCTTTGCTTAGTTTTTCCCCTTGTGGGATCCGAGATAGACCTCAATCACTCGCGGGTCGTTTTTCACATCCTCAAAGGTACCTTCGCACAGCACCGAGCCTTGGTGTAAAACGGTAACCTTGCGGGCAATTTGTCGGACAAACACCATGTCATGTTCGATCACCAAAATGGTGTGGCTTTGGGCTAAGGATTGAATTAACTCTCCTGTAGCTTCTGTTTCTTTGTCCGTCATCCCGGCCACGCATTCATCCAGCAGCAGCAAATCCGGATCTTGAGCAATCACCATGCCGATCTCCAGCCATTGCTTTTCTCCGTGGGAAAGCAGCCCTGCCGGAACCCGATCCTTACGGCTGAGGCCAATGGTTTCCAAAAGAGCATCCGTTTTTTCTCGCAGATGCTTTTTGCCCAATAGGGTGGAAAAAACCCTTTTGTCAGGGTTGAGGGATAGCTCCAAGTTTTCTCGCACGCTCAAGTTTTGATAGACCCGCGGCGTCTGAAACTTGCGCCCAACACCCAAAATCGAGATCTCGTGTTCCTTGAGCTTGGCCAGATCCTTTCCTTTGAACAGCACCCGTCCTCGGGTGGGCTTAACCTTGCCCGTCAGCACATCGAGAAACGTAGTCTTACCCGCCCCATTGGGACCGATGACCACCCGCAGCTCCCCTTCCTCCAGAGAGAAGTTCAACCCATCTAAAGCCTTAAAGCCGTCGAAGCTGACGGTGAGATCCTGAGTTTGTAAAATTTGTCGGGTGGCGGTGGGAGCTGCAGTAAGCATGGGGATCACATCCAAGAACGGAAAGGGCAGAGGGCGAACAGGGTTCTCAACCCATCAAATAAATAAGAGAGGACACTTGGCATCGCTGGCTTACCCATCAGATCTGGGATCCTTTTACTCTGAACTTGCACCTTGCGTATGATGCACATCGACAGAAAGCCAGATTTAAGCTGGGGAAGTATCTGCCAAGCGCCTGCGCCAAAGCTGGACAGTGACCCAAAGCTGCCTGCCTTGGGTGCGCACCCAACCCACCAGTCCATCCGGCAACACCAGCACCACCAGCAGGAACAATCCCCCTTGGAAAAACAACCAAATTTCGGGAAAATTTTCGCTCAGCAAGCTCTTGGCAAAGTTAACCAACAGAGCCCCCAGCACCGCCCCCACCAAACTGGCCCGACCGCCCACCGCCACCCAGATTACCATCTCAATGGAAAAGGGAACGGCCATCGCATTGGGAGAGATGATCCCGGTTTGCAAGGTAAACAAAGCTCCGGCAATGCCTGCCAGGGCAGCAGACACGGCAAACACCAGCACTTTAAAGCCGGTGGGATCGTAGCCGGAAAAACGAACCCGCGGCTCGTCATCTCGAATGGCTACCAGGATCCGACCGAATAGGCCGCTGGTGAGCCAACGACAGAGAAGGTAAGCCAAAACCACCGCCAGAACTGTAGTGACATAGACAGCAAAGCGCATTTCGGACGAGTTGACATCTAGGCCAAACAAAGTCTGGAAGTTGGTCAGGCCGTTGGTGCCATTAATTAAGCGCTGTTGGCCGTTGAAGAAGTTAAAGAAAATGATCGTGGTGGCCTGAGTTAAAATGGAAAAATAAACCCCTCGGATGCGATTTCTCACCACCAAATACCCCAGGGCTGCCGCCACCAAAGCCGGGATCAAGACCACAGCAACAGCCGTAAACGGAAACGAATAAAAGGGATACCAAAACCAGGGCAATTCCGTTACCCCGTAGAGGCTGAAAAACTCCGGTATCTGACCTTCCGGCAATTGCAATTTCAGGTGCATCCCCAGAGCGTAGCCCCCCAAGGCAAAGAACACCCCATGCCCCAGGCTGAGCATGCCGGTATAGCCCCAGATGAGGTCGATTCCCAAAGCTACAATGCTGAGGGCCAGAAACCGCCCCAACAAGTTGAGCCGAAAGCCAGACAGCACAGTTGGGGCCACAAAGATCAAGGCCAGCACCAAAACGATGAGGATCCCGGCCTCCCACAGAAGCTTGCGAGAAGAATTGGGATCCCCACCCGCGGCGGGAGCAGCCACTTCATGATCAGCACGGGGGGAATGAACCAGTTTCATGGGCTTTGTGAGGGAGTAGAAGATGGAGAGTCTGGTCCTAGAGTTTTCGCCAAGCGAGATCATTCCCTAGGCATCCACCATACGACCTTTTTCGGGGAAAAGGCCCCGAGGTCGCACCTGCAAAAAGGCCACGATCAAAGCAAAGACCATCACCTTGGCCATGCTCGTGGTGGCAAAAAAGTTGAGGGTATCGGTCAGGATGGGCACGTTGGGAAAAATCAAAGCCAGCGTCCCTGAGCCGATGACAAAGTTGGCAATCCCGATCCCAAGCGCCGCCACAATGCTGCCCAAAAGCTTACCGACACCCCCCACGACGACCACCATAAAGGTATCCACGATGTAGTTTTGGCCGGTGTTCGGCCCCACGGATCCCAGCAGGCTGACCGCCACGCCGGCTACTCCCGCCAGACCCGAACCGATGGCAAAGGTAAGGGCATCCACCTTTTGCGTGGGGATCCCTACACAGGCGCTCATGGCCCGATTTTGGGTAACCGCCCGGATGCGCAGCCCCCAGCGGGTGCGTTGCAAGAAGAAGTACAGCCCCAGGATGCAGAGGATGGTGAGGGCGATGATAAACAGGCGGGTATTGGGCAAGAACAGGTTGCCCACCGGGATCCCACCCCCCAGCCACCGGGGAGCCGTCACGTCTTTGTTCTGGGCGCCGAACCAAGGCTGGGTAACCGCCAAAGCACAGGTTTGCGCCAGCACCCGCCCCCCCACCGATGCAATGGCCGTGGAGAGCACCAACAGCAGCGCCAGTGTCCACCCTTTGAGGCGCGGCCAATCCGTTCGCCTGGCCAAGAGCCACCAGCCGCCAAAAAAGAGCACCGCGAAGGCCCCCAAGCGGAAAGCCAGCACCCAATTGACGCTGCGCACAAACTGCTGCAGGATCAGGCTCACGCCCCAGGTGGCCAAAAGGGTCTCCAAGGGTCGGCCATACAAAAAGCGGATCACCCCCCGCTCCAAGGCCAGCCCTACCAGAGCAGTGACGGCAAAGGCTGCCACCAAAGCCGGGAAGATATACAGATCCCGCCAGGGATCCCCTAGGGGACGAAAGGCATTTTGAACCACAAAAGTGGTGTAGGCCCCCAACATCATCAGCTCCCCATGGGCCATGTTGATGACCCCCATGAGGCCGAAAACAATGGCTAAGCCCAGAGCGGCTATCAGCAAGACGGTGCCGATGCTAAGGCCGTTAAACAAGCTATCCAAGAGCAAGGTCATCGGCAGGGGATCCTCCTTCCAACTAAACTAGGGAGGCTAACCGAGCATCTAGGCGGGATCCCCGACCCTATCCAAACGGCAAGGGATCCCAGCCCTGGCCAGGACTAGCTGACTTTGTAGCGACCGCCCTTGGCCGGATCTGACCAATCGCAGGCAAAGCCCTTGGTCTCTGCCACAAACTGGTTCCAGGGCTGCGGCTCCACGGCATCCGTAGAAAAGATGACATCAAACAAACCGTCAGAGCGCACCTGGCCGATCCGCACATACTTGGTCAGGTGGTGATTGGTGTTCATGGTTACCAAGCCTTCTGGGGCATCAAAGGTCTGGCCATAGGCTGCCTGCCGCACGGCGTCGATTTCCACTGTTCCCGCTTTTTCCACTGCCTGCTTCCAGATGTAAACCATGATGTAGGCGGCTTCCATCGGGTCGTTGGTGACGCGGTTTTGGCCGTATTCTGCCTTGAAAGCCTCCACAAACTTCTTGTTGGCAGGCGTATCCACCGTCATAAAGTAGTTCCAGGCGGCGAAGTGCCCTTCCAAAAATTCGGGGCCAATGGCCTGCACCTCTTCTTCGGCAATGCTGACGGACATGGAAGGATAACGATCTGGCCCCAGCCCTGCCCCTTCCAGTTGTTTGAAAAAGGCCACGTTGCTGTCGCCGTTCAAGCTGTTGTAGATCACACCGCCATTGGGAAGAGCGGCCCGGATCTTGCTGATGATGGGGGTAACTTCTGTGTTGCCCAAAGGCAGATAGTCTTCACCCACCACTTTGCCCCCCAGGGCTTCCAACTGGGCCTTGATGATGGTGTTGGCCGTGCGGGGGAACACATAGTCGGATCCCACCAGGAAGAACTCTTTACCTTTATTGTTGAGCAGCCATTCCACGGAAGGCTCGATCTGCTGGTTGGGGGCAGCGCCGGTGTAGAAGATGTTTTTGGAGCACTCTTGTCCTTCGTACTGCACGGGATACCAGAGCAGGTGCTGCTTGGATTCAAACACCGGCAACACGGCTTTGCGACTGGCCGAAGTCCAGCATCCAAACACCGTTGCCACCTTGTCCACATCGATCAATTTGGTGGCTTTCTCGGCAAAGGTTGGCCAATCGGAAGCCCCGTCCTCGATAATCGGCTCGATCTGCTTGCCCAAAACCCCACCGGCGGCATTGATCTCTTTGATAGCCAGCTTTTCCGCATCCACCACGCTGGTTTCCGAAATGGCCATGGTGCCGCTGAGGGAGTGCAAAATGCCAACGCGAATGGTCTCTCCCTGGGCGTAGGCGGGCACAGACCGCTTCACCCAGATCTGCGCCCCAGGGCAGCCCCGGCTCCGGCCAGAGCGCCCATTTTCAGCACTTGACGACGATTAAATGATAGAGCCATCGGTGATCTCCGAAACGAAGTGAGTGCAAAGGGTATTAAGAAGTCCAGTTGTTGCAGCAGCCCGGCCAACGGGGGGAAGCACCTAGCTCATCACCTCGCCCATGTGTTAAATTTGCCCAACTGCAGTCGGCTGAGGCTTTCACCGAATGCCTTCCCAACGTCAACAGGGGAAAGGCTAATCCTGCAGTCGAGAAAGCGTTGTGCATCCCTGTTGCCTTAACGTGTTCCATCAAACCCATTCAGCCCGGAGAGAATTGTATCGCGGGATACCTTTTCCCAGAATCCGAGCCCTTTCCCCACAGGCTGTAGGCAGAGGCAGGGATCCCTTGCTGCCGGCATAATAGGGGTTCTGGGGTCGAGAATTAGTTGAGAGTTAATAGCTTATGGTGCAACAGGCCGGCTATGGATCTTGGCGATCCCCGATTACCGCTGACCTGGTGGTGACGGGATCCCTGCGCTTGGGACAGATGGTTTGGGATCAGGGGGATCTCTACTGGACGGAGGGCCGCCCGCAAGAAAAAGGGCGCAATGTGTTGATGCGGCGCTCTGCCGACGGGATCCTGGTGGAGCTGACACCGGCACCTTTCAATGTGCGGACACGGGTGCATGAGTATGGGGGTGGAGCTTATTGGGTGTCGGCAGGGGTAGTGTATTTTTGCAACTTCGCTGACCAACGGCTCTACCGCCTGCTGCCGGGTTCGGATCCCCAGCCCCTGACGGAAGCAGGCCCCTATCGCTACGCCGACGGGGTGGTGGATCGGGCGCGTGGACGCATCCTCTGTGTGCGGGAAGATCACAGCCGCCAGGGAGAGCCGGAAAACAGCCTTGTCTCGATTGACTTGGAAAGCGGATCCCAGCAGATTTTGGCTTCTGGGCACGACTTCTACGCCAGCCCGCGCCTCAGTCCAGACGGCCAGACCTTGGTATGGCTGACCTGGGATCACCCCCAAATGCCCTGGGACGGCACAGAGCTGTGGCGGTCTGAGGTGAACCCTGACGGCAGCTTGGGAGAACCTCAAAAGCTGGCCGGTGGCCCTGCCGAGTCGATCTTCCAGCCCCAGTGGTCACCGGAGGGGGATCTCTACTTTGTTTCCGATTGCAGCGGCTGGTGGAACCTCTATCGCTGGGATCCCCAGGGCCCCATTCCCCTCTGCCCTATGGAAGCGGAGTTTGGAGAGCCGCAGTGGGTGTTTGGCCTGAGCACCTACGGCTTTGCTGGGGATGGGCGCATTCTGGCCTGCTACCAACAGGGGGGTCTGTGCCATTTGGCCTACCTGGATCCCCAGTCGGGGCAACAGGAAGAGATCCCTTTGCCCTACACCGAGATCCACAATCTGCAGGTAAGTGGGGAAAAAGCCGCTTTCCTGGCCGGATCCCCGACGGAAGCCACTGCCTTGGTCTGCCTAGACTTACCCTCCAGCCAAGTGGAGGTGGTGGCCCGTTCCAGCAGCGTGGCGGTGGATCCCGACTATCTGTCGATCCCAGAGCCCATTGTTTTTCCCACCGGTGGCGGCAAGGAAGTGGCCTACGCCTTCTTCTATCCCCCCAAAAACCGAGACTTTGTTGCCCCTGCTGGCGAAAAGCCACCCCTGCTGGTGAAAAGCCACGGCGGGCCCACCGGGGCGACGGCAGCCGTGCTCAACCTGGGGATCCAATACTGGACCAGTCGGGGGATTGCCGTTTTGGATGTGAACTACCGGGGCAGCAGCGGCTACGGACGGGCCTATCGGGATGCTCTCAAAGGCCGGTGGGGCCTGGTAGATGTGGAAGATTGCATCGCCGGATCCCAATTTTTGGCAGAACAGGGCAAGGTGGACGGGGAACGGCTGCTCATTCAAGGGGGCAGCGCTGGCGGCTATACCACGTTGGCGGCCTTGACCTTCCACAGGGTCTTCCGGGCGGGTGCCAGCTACTACGGGGTGAGCGATCTGGAAGCCCTAGCCCAGGAGACCCACAAGTTCGAGTCTCGCTACTTGGACAGCCTTATTGGCCCCTACCCAGAGCGGCGGGATCTCTACCGGGAGCGTTCCCCCATTCATCACCTAGAGGGCCTCAATTGTCCGGTTATCTTCTTTCAAGGCTTGGAAGACGCCATCGTGCCCCCCAATCAGGCAGAGAGGATGGTGGCAGCGCTGCGGGCCAAAGGGATCCCAGTGGCCTATGTGCCCTTCGAGGGAGAGCAACACGGCTTTCGCCAGGCGGCCAACATCAAAAGGGCCTTGGAGGCAGAGCTTTACTTTTATGCCCAGGTGCTGGGGTTTCCGCTGGCAGAACCTCTTGAGCCGGTTCGGATCGAGAACTTGGACACCTGATGATGACTGCTCAATGGGTCGAATAGAAAGGGATCCCGTCCCATCTATGGCCCATTGTTGCTCCACAACGCTGTCGCGACAGAGCAGCCCCTCTATGATGGACTTACCAGCCAACCCGGATGGAGCATGACTCTAGTCAATAATAAGCTCAACTATACTGAAAATAATGTATAATATGTTCAGTACGGATTACTACCAGTTGATCTTTCTGTTTACTTTCGAGTCTGCCAACATGGTAGCCAAAGCAAAGCAGAAAATTGGTAGTAAGACGACACGGAAACTGCGCTTTGGGTATTCTACTCAAAGCTTTGCGGGATACCGCCATTCTGGTTGGAAACAAACAGAATGCTATCGCTGCATAGTTGAACAGTGATGTTCAGCAGTGTTCAGCGTAAATGTATCAGTCATCGATATTGCTCCGCAACACTGTCGCGACTGCTGGTAAGAGAGCTGGTCATGAGCGTCAGTAGCCCTTCCTTCCGTGAACTGCCCATCTTAGAAAGCGGCGATCGTCTCACCCGCGATGAGTTTGAACGGCGCTATCAAGCCATGCCTCAGCTCAAAAAAGCCGAGCTGATTGAGGGAATTGTTTACGTGGCATCTCCCCTCAGATATCGCCGACATGGCAGACCACACAGCCACATCATGGCCTGGCTGGGAGTTTATGAAGCAGCAACGCCGGGGGTTGAGTCGGCGGGCAATCCAACCGTTCGCCTGGACTTGGACAATGAGCCGCAGCCAGATGCCATATTGCGGATGCACGAATCTTGTGGGGGACAGTCCCGCATTAGCGAGGATGACTACATTGAGGGTGCACCGGAGCTGATTGTGGAGATTGCCGCCAGCACAGCTTCCTACGACCTGCATGATAAGCTGCGGGCCTACCGGCGCAACGGCGTGCGGGAATATCTGGTCTGGCTAACCCAAGAGCAAGCCTTTCGCTGGTATGTCTTCCAGAATGGAGAGTACGTGCAGCAACAGCCCAATGAGTTGGGCGTTTTGTACAGTCGGGTGTTTCCGGGGTTGTGGTTAGCCGTGGACGCGCTGCTGACGGGCAACATGCAGCAGGTGTTGGGTGTGCTGCAAAGGGGAATTGAGTCGGAGGAACACCGAGAGTTTGCAGCGCGGTTGGCAACCCGAGAAGCAGAGGCTGGAGCCTAGGCCATGAGTCGGAGGGACGGGTTTGCGCTCGCAAAGGCTCAGGTTAATGGCTGTGGGCCAACAGGTTGGGCTCGAAGACAGCCATCTCCAACCGAAACGGGATCCCCATGTGGGCCAGCCAGTCCTGCAGGGGATCATCGGCCAGCGCCAGGATCTGTCCTTGGAGGGAAACGTGGGCCGGGCGGTGCCAATTGCCCAGTTGATGAATCACCTGGCCCATCTGGATGGGGTTTTCAGGTTGAATCAAGAGCACCGGTTCGGGTTGGGCTCTGACCCGAATGTGTCGCTGCGCATCCGCATAGAGCAGATCCCCATCGTGAAGATGGGTGCCCCGAGGCAGCATCAACTGGATCTCGGTGCCCCGATCGCTCACCAGCCGTTGCCGGGATCGCTGGCGGTCGTGCCAAGTGAGGGCAACCACTTCCAATTGGCCGGGGATCCCCTCTGGCGGCTCGTCCAGCAGTTGCGTCACCGTAATGGCCGCGGGCTCCTCTCCCGCAGCATGGGCATCTTCGCTCATGTTAGGGACTCCAGATACTGGCTGAGGTCTTCTTGAAGGCGAGAGAACTCCACCTCAGTGGAAAAGCGCAGCCCTTCCGTTTTCACAGTAACCAAGACCTTGGCTGCGTGGGGGCCAGCCCAGATGTTGGGGTTGCAGAACATCTCCAAAGAGAAGTCGGCAGCAGAATGATGAAACTCAACCGGATCCTGAGGCTGCTGCCGGGAGCTGCCCGAGCGAACCTTGAGCCGCTCCAAGAGGATTTGCAGGGCCTTGTGCCATTGTTGTGCCACCTCTGGCGAAAGGGAGAAACTGGCCGAGCCGGTTGCGAAGTTGAGGGCAAACTGAGGAAAATGGGTAGTCATGGAGGCCCGTACCGTTCGCGAAGTGTCCTCTGGAGGGCAGCATTGGACAACAACAGTATCTTACGTCAGCTCTTGCTAATGGGCGTGGGCACAACCACTCTGCTGGCAGAACAGTTGAGAAAGGCTGCCGACGACTTGGTGCAGAAGGGGCAGCTCAACCCAGAAGAGGCATCCAATGTCATCAACAACCTGCTCAACCAGGTGAAGGCCGAGCAGAGTAACTTTGAATCCTACGTTCAGCGGCAGGTGCGCAACGTCCTGCAGGATCTGGGCGTGCCCCGCCAATCGGAAATGGACGAGCTGCGGGGGCGGCTGGATCGGCTGGAGCGGCAGGTGCGCAATTTGGAGAATCAGGTTTACCGCCGGTAGCCGAGCTGAGCCTTCCCCTTTTGCCGGCTTTCCTTTGCCGTTGGGCAGGGTTTTGCCGAACGTTGCGATACCCTGAAGTCCTCTCTGGGAGAATTCATCAAGTTCCCATGCCAAGCGAAGTTTTGACCATCACAGGCCGAGGGATCCCCCTGCTGGGCAACGACATCGACACCGATCGGATTATCCCGGCCCGCTTTTTGAAGTGCGTCACCTTCGACGGCTTGGGCCAGCACGTGTTTGCCGACGACCGCGCCCAGGATCCCGGCCAACACCCCTTCGATCAGCCTCAGTACCAGGGAGCCCAGATCCTCGTGGTCAATGCCAATTTTGGCTGTGGCTCCAGCCGGGAGCATGCCCCCCAAGCGCTGGCCAAATGGGGGATCCGCGCTCTCATCGGTGAAAGCTTTGCCGAGATTTTCTTCGGCAACTGCTTGGCCCTAGGGATCCCTTGTGTCACGGCACCCCCGGCTGTGATTCAAGCTCTGCAGAAGGCGGTGGCCGAGGATCCCCAGCTCCAGTTGACGCTGGATCTGCCCAACAAACAGGTGCGCTGGGAGGCAAATACCGCTGCTGTGGAGATCCCCCAGGGAGCCTGGCAAATGCTGGTGCAGGGCACCTGGGACGCCACAGGACAACTGCTGGCCGCCCAAGCCCAGATTCAGCAAGTAGCCGCTTCTTTACCCTACCTGCGTTGGCAGCGAGCCCGTTGAGCAATCCTCTCCCCCCTGATACCCATACATGGCTGGGCAGTGCTGACCCAGATTTTCTGGATTTGGCGATCCGGGAGATAGAAGCTGCGGATCCAGAGGCTGCCGTGCAGCGGCTAAAGGAAGCACCTGGCTTGGTGTGGGTATGCAGCCAACGCTCATTTGCTGACCTGGCTGAGGCTTGGCAAGCTGACCCGCCCATTTTTTTACGCCACATCTGCCCCATTCACCAAGAACGGCGGCTGGCCGAGGGATCCTTAGTTGAATTGCGCCTTGATGGGGAAATGTTGGCAGCCATTGACCCCGCCCTCAGCTTTTCGGTTCAGACGCGCCTGTTTGGAGAGCCGGCTCTCAAGCCCTTCCAGGTCAATGAAACCCTGGCCGAACAGGTGATGGCAGCGGTGGGATCCCCCCTGGAGGTCAAAGACCCACAGCAGGTAATCTCGGTGGTGATCCTGGCTCAACCGATGGGCATTCGCGCTTGGCTGGGCCTATCCTTGGCTGCCCAGAACCTCTCCAACTGGGCCGGTGGGATCCATCGCTTTCGGCGGGATCCAGAGCAGATCAGCCGCTCCGAGTTTAAGCTGCTGGAGGCCATCCAGGTGTTTCAGATTCCCTTGGTGCCGGGGGGACAGGCTCTGGATCTGGGGGCAGCACCGGGGGGATGGTCGCGCATTTTGCGCCTATATGGCCAGCAGGTCACGGCAGTGGATCCGGCGGACTTGGACGAGCGCCTCAGCCAAGATCCGGGGATCTGCCACCATCGCCTCAGCGCCCAAGCCTACTTGGCCCGTGGCCCAGGCCGGTTTCACCTGATCCTCAACGACATGCGCATGGATGGCCCGGCTTCCGCCCACCTGATGGTGGCTTTTGCTCCCCATCTGGAGCCACAGGGGAGAGCTGTGATGACCCTGAAGCTACCCCACCAACACCGCCTGCGGGTGCTGCGGCAAAGTCTGGAGATTTTGGGTAGTGCCTTCCCCCTGGTGAGAGCCCGCCACCTGTTTCACAATCGCAGCGAAGTCACCCTCTACTTGCAACAGGGGATCCCTGCCCCTCAATCTGCCGTTTCCACCACCTGAATCTCCCGACGGAGCACCATTTCGCGAATGGACTCCAGCAAGCCTATCTCTTCGGGGGAGATTTTGCCGTCGGCCCGGATGGCGTTGACGATTTGATCCACCTCTGTGCGGGTGAGCTTTTTGTCTTCCAGCGCTCGATCCACCAGCGCTTGCAATTGCGAAAACTCCATAAGGCTCCTCTGCGCTTGAACAGGTCTTGTCGCCTCATTTCCTCATCTAAGCTACCCGCGCTGCCCAAAATCTCCTGCAAGCGCAAGATTCTCTTCAGGTATCCTAAAGAAAACGTGAAACCCACCGAGAGGAAGACATCATGGCTGGCCCGGATCCCAGGAGCACTGCGCACGATTGCGCCACCCTCTGTCGAGATGGCTGTGTCTTGGGAGAGGACTGCCCCCACCGAGAGGCGGCTCGCCAAGCCGTGGCCTTTGTCATGAGCACCGACTGGGAGACCTTGATGCGGATTGCCGAATCCAAGAACCTGCCCAAAAGCTCCCCTCAGGAGGAGATGGATCCCCTGCAGTTTTTGGAGAACTACCGCTTGGGCGGGTAGGCCCCAACCAGTCTCCCTAAGGACAAGGGATCCCTGCTGAGGATCCAGGGGTTTTGAGCCATACTTTTGAGCCATACTGAGTTAGGTGGGATCCCTGGATTCTATGGTTTGGCCTTGGATCATCATTGGGTTAGTCCTCATTTCTGCCGAATTGTTTTTGCCAGAATTGGTTGCCGGCTCGGTGGGGCTGGCGGCGCTCTTGGCGGGGCTTTTGGCTTATTTGGGGCTGCCGATCTGGGTACAATTTGCCAGCTGGATTGGGGCATCGGTGGTGTTGATTATCCTCAGCCGCCGTCTGGTGCCCCATGGATCGGTTCAGGTAGAGGAATCTCGCGAGGCGCGGGCAATCACCCCCATTCCCCCAGGCGAACGGGGGCGGGTTTCTTATCTGGGTTCCACCTGGAACGCCAAGTGCAGCATTCCCAACCTGGAAATCCAAGCCGGGCAGGAGCTCTACGTGGTGGAGCGACAGGGGAATACCCTCATTGTCATGCCGGCCAAGATGCTCAAGTCCTGACCTGGACAAATGTTTGTTTCCCTTGTTGCCTTGAGCGAGGGATCCCTGCTTGGGTGTGCATCAGAGGCGGGGATCTGGCATAATCACAAAAGCTAAGCCGGGATGTAGCGCAGCTTGGTAGCGCATCTGCTTTGGGAGCAGAGGGCCGCAGGTTCAAATCCTGTCATCCCGATCCTGACTGCGACGGGAATTGAGCCGTTTACGCTATTGACCGAGAGTTTCCCACCTATCCAGAGCCCCGCAGCCAAAACCCGCATCTATCGGCAGGGGTGCAGTCTTTGTCTTGAAGGCGCAAGAAGCAAACTCTTCGATTCTTCGATGCCATGAAAGAAATGGGCGGATCAGCTAGAAATCGCAGGAGCCCCGCACTGTACCCGTAGGGTCAGTGCCGGGAGGAATGCGGAAGTTATGATAGAACCATGACCCAAGTCCTGACCGTATCCTGCAAGCTCAAGGTGTCCCCGTCGCAGGCCGCCAAATTGGACGCGACTTTGGAGGCTTTTGGCCAAGCCTTGAACTGGGTCAACCAGAACACGCCGGAGAAAGTCGCCAACGCCGTTAAGCTCCAGTCTCTGTGCTACCGCGAAATCCGTGCCCGGTTCGGCTTGTCCAGTAACTTGGCAAGGACTACGTCCCGCTTACGCGACCAGCAGGTCTGCAGGCGGCTGGCCGGCGCCCGTAAAGTTGCCCAACAGAAAAACCGCCCCGTCAAAGCGTTCAAAGGGGGCTTCGCTACCTACGACGCTCGTATCTTTTCGTTCCGCGAGAAAGACTGGACGGTGTCGCTGACCACGGTGGAGGGTCGGGAGCGCTTTGAGCTGGCGATTGGCCGCTACCAGAGAGAACGGCTGGCGGGCTCCAATCCCAAATCTGCCACTCTGGTCAAGCGTAAAGACGGCTCCTACTCCATTCAAATCTGTGTGGAAGCGGAGCCATCCCCACCGCAACGCACGGGTAGAGTGCTGGGGGTGGACTTGGGAAGGACAGATATTGCCCATACGTCAGAGGGTGATAACTGGAATGGACAGCAGTTGAACCGAATCCGAGACCACTACTCCAAGCTGAGGGCGACACTCCAACGTAAAGCCAGTAAGGGCACACGCAGTTCGCGGCGCAGATGCCGTCAACTGCTGCAACGGCTGTCTGGCAAGGAGAGACGCTTTCAAACGTGGGTCAATCATCGCATCTCCAAAGCTATTGTCTCTAGGGCAAAAGCTACCAACAGCGCTCTTGCTCTGGAAGACCTGACAGGGATCCGGAAAAGAGTCAATCAACAACCCCGCAGCAAAGCCGAGCGGCGCAGGGCCAACAGTTGGGCGTTCTACCAACTACGTCAATTTCTGGAATACAAGGCGAGGGTTGCAGGGGTTTCTCTGATTCTTGTGCCGCCTGCCTACACGTCGCAGACCTGCCACCGGTGTTTGCACATCCATCCCGATCCTGCGCAATCCTACCGCAGTGGTAAGTCGTTCAAGTGTGGGCACTGTGGATGGGAAGGGGATGCGGATTTGAATGGTGCGAATGTGATTGCGCTCTTGGGGGCTGCCGTAAACCAGCCTAGAGGTTCGGGCCTGTTTTGTTCTCTGGTAGAGCAGAGCAGGCTCAGGGCTACTGAAAGCCCGCTCCGTACCGCTTAGCGGTCGGAGCCGGGTAGTTTACGCAGCCAAGCGGGATCCCCCGTAGCCAGGCCAAGGAGAAGCAAGCACAAAAAAGGCAGGGTTAACCTGCCCCCGCCGAGAAGATCGAGAGTTGAGAGCTTGCTCTCGTTGTCGTAATCGTTGCATCAAGGCGCGGTTCCGTTTGTCCAGTTGGCGCTTGCGTGCCGATCCCCCACGACCGCGACGGTTTCTGCCCTGATGGCGAGGAGATTCATGAGATTTCAACAGCATGGGATTCCCCTGATAAACTAAACAGTCCTGCCTGATTCTAAACGAAACCTCAGCAACTGGCCACAAGACTGGCGGCGCAAGCTGCGGCATTTGCGGCTGGGGATAGGCCGTCTTTGTCAATTTATTCGCATCATTCGGCATGGAGGACTCCTTGGGACAGCCAGTCTTTTAGGCGGTGGGTAGCCCGGCAGTCATCCTCGTTGTAGATAAGCGAGTGCTCCAAATATCTGCGCTCCCGAGTTTCCAGCCATTGGCTATACCAGTAAATGGACTGGGCGCCATTGGCATCCGGCAGACGCCATTGAAACCCCAACCAGCGGGCGATGTTTTTCAGGGAATAGCTCTCAATCGGTAACACCACCGAGCGTTGCACCCAGGCCTGTAAATCCACAAAGCGCTGCAACAACTGCCGCAGCTGTCGGGGATCCGTGCGGTATTGCTCCCCCAGCCGTCGGCAGGTCTGCACTTCAAAGCCGTGAAAGTGGTAGATGGGAGCGTCAGGATAGCGTTGTGCCAGTTGCAAGAATTGCTCCCAAGCTTGCCTTTCTTCCCGCGGCTCGGCGGCCAGGCAACTGTGATAGCTCGCAACCTTTTTCCCCTCGGCTTGCTCCACCACCAGCAGGCCCAGCAGATAGGCGACGTTGTGGCGGGGATCCGCCTCGATATCGAAGTACAGCTCTACGGGTGTGGTGGGCAGGGTTTCCGGGGGGGATTGAATCCAGAGAGGCTGCCGGCTGAGGGTGGCACGGGCTTGCAGCTGCAGTTGCAGGGCCACGCCGGATCCCAACTTGGGAATGGCTTGCAACCTATCCAACTGAGCGTTGGCCAGGGCTTCAATCGAGTGGATCCCCGCCTCTTGCAAAAGGGGATAGCGGGATCCCGTTACGCCCGGCAGCAGGCTGAGGGGTTGAGCGGCGGCGTTCAACTGGCGACAATGCTCCCGCCAGTGGCAAAGATGGCAGCGGCTGCGGGCCATGAACACCTGGGGCGGTTCCGGCTGGTTGAGGGAGTGCAGGTACTCCTGCAGCAATTGCCGCACCTGTGCTCGTCGGCGGCTCAGGTGGACGGGGTGCCACTTCCCATCTTTCAGGATCAAAATGCCCCGCTTGGGAACGTTTCCCTGCAGGGATCCGAGCAACTCTGCCTGCAAAGCCAGCAACAATTCGTATTCCGGTTTGGGGCGTTTGCCGATACGAATATGAACCGGCAGGTAAGAGGATCGGGCGGCGTGGCGACTTCTGCCAACGAGAGTGGGATCCCGAATCAGCAGATCCAGGGAGCTGCTCACCCAAACTGAACGTCTCTCTGGAACAGCTTCAGGCGGCAACGCAAGAGCGGGCACCATCTCGTAGTCTTCTGGGGCAGGGATGGGATCCCTTGGAGAGGAGGAGTGAGGGACAGGTTCAGAAGCAAGCTGCAACAGCTCTGCCTCAGCAGTACAGTTGAGATCTTCCTGCGGTTGCCAAAACAGCTCTGCGGCAATCCGTCCGCCGTAGATCCGCTCCGCCCCGTCGGCCATGGCTGCCAAGAGAGCTTCATTGCCCGGCGCAACCCGTTCTCCGGGGAATCGCTCAAACACAGCGGCTGCCAGGGCTTGGCGATCCCGCCGCCATTGCTCCAGCAGGTTGTCCGGCGGCAGCTTGGCCTCTTGAGGGCCAAAGCGATCCAGGTAAGGCAAGCGTCGGCAACGAAAGAAAGCAAGCAGCTCCTCAGACTCAACAGAACCCTGTCCTGCTGCTGCAACCTGGCACTCCAACGGTGGAAAACCTCAGCTCTGCTGCCATTGTGGCACGCCCCCAGGTTGCCCTCTGATCCTTCAAGACTTGGGATCCTGAGCGGGCAGGAGATGGGCGATGATCCGCTCAATCGTCTCAGATTGGCGACGAGCTGTATCGGCTTGCTGTTGACATATTGCCTTTAACTCTCCCAGCCAAGTGCTCTGCTCCTGGGATATCAGCACCTGTTGTTGAACAATGGCTTTCAGATGGGTTAGGTCATCCTTGACGAAGCTGACGGTCTCGGCCAGGGTCAACACAGCCCCAACCAGGCGATCCAGCCGGAAGTCAATTTGGTCGAACCGGTCTTTGCTCTGCATTTTGCTTAGATTTGTCGGTAGAAGCTATCGGCCAATGCTGAAGGGGAGTCGCTTCGCCCAGGGAAGGCCCCCCGCCGAATAGCTAGCCCCCTCAAGCTTGTGTCTTTATTGTTACCCATACGTACAGATACGTACAGATATGCCATGAGCTATCCAGCCCAATTTCCCCTTCCAGAGTCTGTACAGGTGTTGTCTTGGGAGTGCGGTTCACCCTTCAGACGCAATGTGTACTATTTTGCAAGATCCAGAGAAAAACCCCAGAGAACGAAATCACAGCCACGCAAAAGCTCAAGAGACAACCCAGACTGCTGCCAGCAGCAGGGATCCCTGATAAGACCTGCAGCTTGCTGACACGGCTGGCGTATGCTGGAGAATAAAGATTTCTTTACACTTTACCGGAGCGGACTGTGACAGCTCTTTCGACGGCCCCAGCCTTGCCCCAAACCAAGACGGTGGCGGTGGAAATGCAGGGGGTGTGGAAGCGCTTTGGGCAGCAGGTTGCCGTTCAGGATTTGAGCCTGCAGATCCCCCAGGGGGAAGTGTTTGCCCTGTTGGGGCCCAACGGCGCTGGCAAATCCACCACCATCCGCATGCTTACTAGCCTTACCCGACCCAGCCAGGGATCCATCCGGGTGGGGGGGTATGACGTGGTGCGGGATCCGGTGGCGGTGCGGCAGCAAATTGGCGTAGTTCTGCAGCCTATCACCCTAGAGGCAGAGCTGACCGTTTGGGAAAACCTGGAGTTCCACGGGCGTATGCACCACATCCCCAACCCAGAGCGGCAACGGCGCATCGATGAATGGCTGGAGTATGTGCGGCTGGCGGATCGCCGGCAAGACAAAGTGAAAACCCTCTCAGGGGGAATGAAACGACGCTTGCAGGTGGCCAGGGCGTTACTGCATCGCCCCCAGATTTTGTTTTTGGACGAGCCCACTGTCGGGTTGGATCCCCAGGCGCGGCGGCTGTTGTGGGAGATCTTGCGGGATCTCAATCGGCAGGGCATGACCTTGCTGATTACCACCCACTACATGGAGGAGGCAGAAGAGCTGTGCGACCGCATCGGCATCATGGATGGGGGAAGGTTAATCGAGTTGGGCAGCACCGAGCAACTGCGGGCCAAGTATGGAGAGGCCCTGCTGGTGCGATCCTGTCCTGGCCGGGAGGTGGAGTACACCTTTTTCCCCAGCTTGGCGGAAGCTCAGCGGCAGTTGGAGGCAGAACCCGACAAAACCGGCCTCATGGTGCGCCCGGCCAACTTAGAAGACATTTTTGTGCGTTTGACGGGCCGCCGCCTGGATTAGAGAACCCAAAGGATGCTGGCACTTTCATCCCCCAGGCGCAAAAACTGTGTCTTGCTGGAGTGGGGCATTGAGCGTTGCAGTTCTACACTCTGGTCATCTTATTTTTTTATTGGAATAGCGCGTTTATTGGAATGGCGCGGGGTGAACCTGTTTCGCCGTACTGATCCCCGCCTTCCCTCTCTCAAAAGGAGAAAGACTGGAGGTGAGTTGGCGAGTGTTTCAATTTGGCTCGACTTGAAATGACCCGGTGCGCAACAAGTCTCGGCCCGATAACTCCGTCCTGCTCTCGCGCTTAGGCCGGGGAGGATACCAACTTTTTCTCTGCCTACCCCTCTTTGGGGCTGGGGGGCTCAAACTTGTAGCCAACTCCACGCACGGTGCGGATCAACTCCGGTTGGCTGGTATCAGTCTCTAGTTTCTTGCGAATTTGGCCGATGTGGACATCGACCACCCGTTCATCTCCCTCGTGGTTAAAATCCCACACCTCTTGAATCAGCTCAGCCCGTCGCCAAACCCGCCCCGGATGTCGAGCCATAGCATAGAGCAAATCGAACTCCAGTGCTGTTAAGTTGATCAGGCGCTGCTCGCGGATGACTGCTCGGGTTTCCGGGTCGATTACCAAAGAGGCAAAGGTCAAGACCGGTGCGCTGGCAACTTCGGTCTTCATGCGTTGCCGCCGCAGAATGGCTTGCACTCGCGCCTGTAACTCCGGCAGGCTGAAGGGCTTGGTCAGGTAGTCATCTGCCCCCAACTGGAATCCGTGCAACTTATCAGCAGGGCTGACGCGGCTGGTCAACATCAACACGTACACGCCGGTCTCTTTTTGCATTTGCTGGCAGAGATCGTAGCCGCTCACATCCGGCAAGTTCAGATCCAAAATTACCAAGGCCGGCTGAAAAGCGCGCAACTGCTGTAAGCCCTCGGCCCCCGTCATCGCCACCTCAACCGAATACCCCTGCCGCTGCAAGTACCGCTGCAGTAGAGCACAAATGCTGGGATCATCATCGATGATGAGGATGCGTGACATGGCAGCTTGGCACTCTCGAAGTCAGCAGGAGACAAGGTTGCAGGGCGTTGGGGTGTGGGGATCCCTTCGGCAGCTCATGGGCAACAATCGTGCAGAGGCGATGGGCCCTCGGCTCGCGGGTGAATAAAGAGCCCTCTCAACAGGGCAAGCTTGACCCCAACCTCGGCTGGAAAGGGCCACAGGCGCAGGCAATTCATGAGTGATTGAACACTTAAATCTTATTTCAAGTCTTTACGTATGGGGTCACAGGGGGAGTTCATCCTTGTCAAGGCTGCCCTTCTCTCCAAATTAACGGAGGCTTATCCAAGAATCTTGGGCATTATCTTACTGAGTTGCCCAAGGGGAAAAGTAGCGTAAGGAGGATCCGTCAAGCAAGATCCTTAGCACCTGGAGTTAATCTGGAAGCTGTGACGCTGCTGTTCCTGTCTCAAAGTCTCGCTTTAGTGTGGCAGGTGGCGGTTTATCCCGGAGGCTTATGTACACCAATCCCGATGAAGTCTTCCGCAAAGATGTCTGGTTGGCCCTCTTCACGTGGGGGATCCTAGAGTTGGCTTGTTTCGTGATTATCCCCTTTACCGGAGCCTACGCATTCTCGCAAGTGGCGGCTTGGCTGTGGCCCTCTTTGGTTTTGGGGCCGGTGGGGGCGGTGGTGGTGGCTTTTTGTTCTAAAGTGGTGCTGGCTGCTAACAACATCCCGGATCCCAGGAGAAAACAAGCCCAGCGGCAAGTGGCTCAGGTGGTCAGTCTTTTTGGCTTTCTGGGCTTGGCATTGCCCCTCCTTCTGGCAGGATGGGTATTTGGCCGAGAGATTTTGACGACCGACTGGCAGAATAAGTTCACCAACACCAATAAGTAGAAGCTAATCTCCGACGCCCTTGCCCTCTGGGGTCGCGTCGCCCCGTCAGCGTTGCGATTCCTCTGCACAGGCCTAGCAAGAGCGCTGCGGAACACGATACATTGGGATGCAATCACGTCAGCGTTGCGCAGCAGTCGTGCTCTGGCTTTCGTAAATCCCCGGTTTTGACGGGGATCCCATCTTCTCTGCGGATTCTTGCCTGCAGCATTGCGGGAAGGTATTTCGGATGGCTAACTACCCGATGCGAGGCCGTTCTTCTCCTGCTTCTGGCGGTTTTCCCTTGGGCACCTTGGTGGTGGTGAGTGTCTCGGTTGGGGCTCTGGCCGCCTTGGCTTGGCAGTTGTGGCAGCTCGTCGCCCCCATGTTGGCCCCCCCTGCCCCGCCTCAATTTCCGCAGGCGGTGCGCTTGGATCCCTTGCCCCGCCCAGCCAGTTTTCCCTCTCCCCCCTCTGGCCCTGCTGCAGGCACTGTTGACCCTGAGGGATTTCCCCCCGGCAGCCGTGGGCGGGTGATCGAGCCCATTGGCCTGGCCATCCGCAGCCAACCTTCTGCCGATGGAGCCTACCAAGGGGGAATTGTGGTGGGGGAAACGGTGACGGTGTTGGAGTACAGCGCCGATGGTCGTTGGCAACGGGTGCGGCGGGAGCTGAATGGACAGGAGGGCTGGGTGCGCGCCGGCAATTTGGGCCCTGTGGATGGTGTTTCAGCCTCAACTTCTCCAGCTCCCACAGTTGAACCCAACCCTGAATCAACTCCTTTGCCGACTCGACCCCCCACGGCAGCAGTGGTTTCCCCAGGTGAGCGGGGACGGGTGATCGAGCCCATTGGCCTGGCGCTGCGGGCCACTCCAGAGCGGGAGGGAACCTACATTGGTGGTGTGCCCATGAACGAGGTGGTGACGGTGCTGGGCCTCAGCGAAGATGGCCGTTGGCAGCGCATTCGCCGTCAGAATGGGCAGGAAGGTTGGGTGCGGGCGGGGAATCTGGCGCAGGAGTAGCCCTTGCCATAGGCATAGCCCTACAGATGCCCTGGTGGGGGATTGTAACACCAGGGAAGCCTGTGTTTCGCTAGAGCAGTGCCGTTTGCGTCATCGGGACCGAGTCCTTGGCAGGGGAACTGGTGAAACACACTCCATTTCGGCTTGGTGCTTCAACAAGGGATCCCTGGGGCAAGGGGTTAGCTTTACCCTTTCTGGCCCTTGGGTTGGCCTTCTCTCTAGGCGCCTGCCGACCGGCTTCTAACGCTGGAGCGGAAAAGGTCAGGCAGGAAGCACCCCTAGCCCAAGCAAAGGCAGAGATGGGTACTCTGGAGTTTTGGGCCAACGGCGAGGACTTCATTCGGGAGGGGTTTGTCTCCAAAGACGGCTGGGAACTGAGCTTTGAGCACGTGTACGTGACGCTGGCGGACATAGCCGCCTACCAAACCGATCCGCCCTTTGATCCGGAAGGAAATGCAGATTTGCTGGCACGGGCATTGGTCAGCCTCTCCGGCCCCATCACGGTTGATTTGATCACGGCTCCCCCGGCGGAGCGGGCCTTACTGGGATCCCTAGAGGCACCCCCTGGCCACTACAACGCCCTGGGGTGGCGGCTGGTGCCAGCACTGGAGGGGCCGGCAAAGGGCTATTCCCTCTGGATCGAAGGCCAAGCCCGACCGACAAAGGAAGGGGCTGGGGAGATGCCGTTTGTGCTCAAGTTCAGCCCTGAGGTGGCCTTCACCTGCGGAGAGTATGTGGGGGAGGAGCGCAAAGGCTTTGTGCGCGTCGGCCAGGTGGCAGATCTGGAGGTCACCTTCCATTTCGACCACCTGTTTGGAGATGGAAGCTTGCCCCTCAACGACAGCCTCAATCAAGCAGCTCTGGGGTTTGCCCCTTTGGTGAAGTTGGATCCTGTCTCCCTGGAGCAGCGGCTGGCCGCGTCAGCGGCGCGGAGCACTGGGGGGGGATCCGACCTTCTGGAAGTGGACTGGGGGGATCTGCAGGAGGGATCCCCTGCGGCTAAGGCCGTATTGGAGATCCTGCACCACTTGGGCCATGTGGGGGAAGGCCACTGCCGCGCTGCCTCTGGCCCTGCCCAGACAGAGTCTTCGCCCTGAAGTCTTGGCTTTTCTAAGACCGGTCGCCTGCAGAGCATAGAGATTGTCGTCTGTCCTCAGCTAACCAATGAACCGAGTCTGGCCAAAACTTTGGATCCCTTCCTGCCGACTGAGCCTGATTGCGGCGTCGCGTCAGCGATGCGGAGCACGGTTGAGCTTGCTGGCTTTCGGCCTGCTCCTGTCTGCTCCCGCTTGGGGCCACGGGGTGGAGGCCTCTTGGCGGGCAGTTCCCGCTTTTGAGATCCAGGCCCGCTACGATTCTGGCGAACCGATGCGTTCTGCGCAGGTAACGGTGTTTGCGCCAACGGATCCCACTACCCCTTGGCAGGAGGGACAGACGGATGCGCGGGGACGATTTCTGCTGCAGCCGGATCCCAACCTGACGGGCCTCTGGCAGGTGCGGATTCGCCAGGCGGGGCATGGGGTGTTGGTCAACGTGCCGGTGGGCGAGGAGTTCCCTCAGACAGAAGGGATCCCCAGCGCTTCCCCACCCTTTGGGCCTTTGCAGCGGGGGGTTATGGCCGCCTGTGTCATTTGGGGCTGTCTGGGCACAGCTCTGTTCTTCTCCAGGCCGCGTCAGTCTGTTTATGGAGCGGTGGAGAGCCCATCGGTTTCAGCATCTCCGGGGTCATCACAGGTTAGCCCCTCCGCTCTGGAGTAGGACTGGCCATGCACATCAGCGATGGCATTTTGCCGGCACCGCTTTGGCTGGGGGGCTATGGCATCACCGCTCTCATCACCAGCTACAGCTTGCGGCTTCTCCGTCGCGCCGGCGTTGCCGAGCAATGTCCTTGGTGGGAACGGGATCCCCGCCATATTGCTACGCAACGCTGTCGCGACCAGTTGCCCAAAGCGGCTTTGCTCACGGCTGTCTTTTTTGTGGCCTCTTCGATTCACCTGCCCTTTCCCCCGGCCAGCCTGCATCTGGTGCTGAACGGGTTGATGGGTCTGATGTTGGGGGCTTTGGCCTATCCGGCGATTGTAGTGGGCTTGTTTTTTCAGGCGGTGGCCTTTGGCCATGGGGGCCTGACCACATTGGGCATCAACGCCGCCATTATGGGGATCCCGGCGCTCCTGGCCGGTGGGATTTTTCGGGCAGGCCGTCGGGTGATGGGGGCCGGAGTGTCTGCCTTCTTGGCGGGAGCGGTTGGGGTGGGTCTAGCAGTGCTGTTGTTTTACGGGGTGGTCATGGCTGCTGTGGTTGACGCTGGCAGCGGGATCCTCTCCACAGAAGCCGGTCGCCTGGCTCTTGGGAGCTTGGTGGTGGCCCACATCCCTCTGATGGTGGTGGAGGGGTTGTTCACCAGTTGGGTGGTGCTGTTTTTGCAGCGGGTACAACCGGCGCTGCTGGGAGAGTATGGCAAGAGATGAAGCCGGCTCAGGGATCCCTTGCTGCTGGCGCGGTCAACAATCCCATCCTCACCCCTCCAAACCCCTTTCCTGGCTGCACCGGTGGCAACCTCTGCCCAAGGTGCTGGGCCTGATGGCGCTGATGGCGGCTTTCGCCTCGGTGAGGTGCCTGGCCCTCTTGCCGCTCATCTGGGCGCTGGTGGCTGGACTGTGGAGCCTGTCGGGATTGCCTTGGAGCCTCGGGCTGAGGCGGCTGGCAGCCCCAGGGCTGTTGGTGGCAGGGTTGATGGGGATCCTACCCTTCTGGGCGGGGGAAACCATCCTGTGGCGCTGGGGATCCCTGGCTCTGCGTTGGGAGGGGCTGCAGATGGCGCTTCGCATTGGGGGGAGAGGGCTGGCCCTATTTGCCCTCACGATGCTGCTGCTGGAGACCACCCCCACATCGGAACTGTTGGCAGCGTTGCGGCAACTGGGGATCCCAGACCTCCTGCTGGAACTGGCCTGGCTCACCCAGCGCTATTTGCAGGAGGTAGCCGCTCAGTGGCAGCAGATGCAACGGGCAGCCCGGCTGAGGGGTTGGCGACCGCGGGGATCCCTGTGGCGTCCTGGGCCGGCTTTGAGGCAAGACCTACCCTTCCTGGCTGCTTCGGTGGGCACCCTGTTGGTGCGCAGCTACGAGCGCTCCGAGCGCACCTATCAGGCGCTGCGACTGCGGGGCTACGGACGGGCACCTCTGTTTTCGACGGCGGCTGGCGGGGATCCCTGGAGCTGGGCGGCCAGCGGCCTGGCAGTGGTGGTGTCGGTGGGCTTGGTGTGGACGCAATTTTAGGACTAGCCGCTTGGGCTTAGAAACAGAGGGCCATCTGCTGCCCCCCTGCAAAAGCGAGGGGAAATCCAACTGGGACTAGAATAGGAAAGCCCCATCGATTGTTGTCCGTTTCTGCCAGCTTCTTGGCCTCCTGATGAACCGGTTAGAAAGCACCCTGCCTACGCCCTTCCGCAGCCCCTCCCGTTTGGCGCCGGAGGCCCCGGCCGTTGCCATCTTGCACCTGGGCTGTGAGAAAAACCGGGTGGACACCGAGCACATGCTGGGCCTGCTGGCCCAAGCGGGCTACCGGGTGGATGGGGACGAAGAGAGCGCTAACTATGTGATTGTCAACACCTGTAGCTTCATCGAGGCAGCGCGACGGGAGTCGGTCAGTACCCTGATGGAGCTGGCGGTACAAGGCAAAAAGATCATCATTGCCGGCTGCCTGGCGCAGCACTTCCAGGAGGAGCTGCTGCAGGAGATCCCGGAGGCGGTGGCTATCGTGGGTACGGGCGACTATCACCAGATCGTCCAAATCATCGAGCGGGTGGAGCGGGGAGAGCGGGTCAATGCTGTTACTTCTAGCCTGGATTACATTGCCGATGAGACTGTCCCCCGCTACCGCACCACCCACGCGCCGGTGGCCTACCTGCGGGTAGCTGAGGGCTGTAACTACCGCTGCTCTTTCTGCATCATCCCCCACTTGCGGGGCGACCAACGCTCTCGCTCCATCGAGTCCATCCTCCGGGAAGCAGAACAGCTGGCCGAGGAAGGAGTGCGGGAGCTGATTTTGATTTCCCAGATCACCACCCACTACGGGATCGAGCTCTACGGGGAGCCGCGCTTGGCTGAGCTTATCCGCGCCCTGGGCCAGATCCCCATTCCCTGGATCCGCATGCTCTACGCCTACCCCACGGGCATTACCCCCGCTGTGGTGGAGGCCATTCAAGAGACCGCCAATTTCCTGCCTTACCTGGATCTGCCTTTACAGCACAGCCATCCTGAGATCCTCAAGGCCATGAATCGCCCCTGGCAAGGGCAGGTCAACGACCGGGTGATCGAGCGGCTGCGCCAGGCGTTGCCCAATGCCGTGCTGCGCACCAGCTTTATCGTCGGCTTTCCTGGGGAGACGGAGGAGCACTTCCAGCATCTACTAGACTTTGTCCAGCGCCATCAGTTTGACCATGTGGGGGTGTTTACCTTTTCTCCCGAAGAGGGCACCCCTGCCTACCACCTCCCCCATCAGGTTCCAGAGGCTGTCAAACAAGAGCGCCGCGCCCGTCTAATGCAACTGCAGCAAGGCATTGCCTTCCGCCGCAACCGCGAGCAGGTGGGCCGAGTGGTACCTGTACTTTTGGAGCAGGAAAACCCCAGAACCGGCGAGTGGATTGGCCGCTCCCCTCGCTTTGCCCCCGAAGTGGACGGGGTGGTGTACGTGCGTGGGGAGGGCTCTCTGGGATCCCTGGTGCCGGTGCAGATCACCCACGCCGAGCCCTATGATCTCTTCGGTCGGGTGGTGGCAGCGCCGGAGGGTTTTAGCTGGAGCGGGCGGTAGCGGTGCAAAGCACTTTGGTAGGATCTTCATCCACGGGAGAGGAGCTGGGAATGACTACCCTTGGCGGCAGCGGGACCGAGTCTTTAGATGAGCTGAAACAGGCGGCAGCCCGGGCTGCAGTTCAAAAGGTGCAGTCGGGAATGGTGGTGGGGCTGGGCACGGGATCCACAGCCGCCTTTGCTGTCAGCGCCCTAGCAGAGCGGATGCAAACCGAAGGTCTCCAGATTATCGGCGTGCCCACCTCCGAGCGCACGGCTGAACAGGCCCGCTCCCTGGGGATCCCGCTGGCTACCCTAGAAGAGCAGCCGCGCCTGGATCTGGCCATCGATGGGGCCGACGAGATTGAAGTGGGATCCCTGAACCTGATCAAAGGGGCAGGAGGGGCCCTGTTGCGGGAAAAATTGGTGGAGGCCAGCGCTGCCGAGCTGATCATCATCGCCGATGCCTCTAAAAAAGTCCCGCAGTTGGGCATTCGCTTCCCGGTGCCGGTAGAGGTGGTGCGCTTTGGCTGGAAAACCACCTTGGCGCGGGTAGAGGCTCTGGGGTGCACAGCCACCTTACGGCGGAATGCCAACGGGGATCCCTACTTGACGGACGAGCAGCACTACATCCTCGACTGCCAATTCGGCCCCATGGCGGATCCTGCCAAGATCGCCGATCAACTCAAAGGGACGGTGGGGGTTGTGGAACATGGCCTGTTCATCGGCATGGCCAAAGAGGCAATCATCGCCCTCCCGACTGGGATCGAAACGCTGCAACCCAGCTGACAACTTCCTATACCCAGTCGTGTATTGGCGTTGCCCAGGAACTGGGTTTACAGCTTTTTCCGACTTCATGGGAGTTCCGTAG
Organism: Thermostichus sp. MS-CIW-34; assembly: GCF_054060435.1. Classification (NCBI taxonomy): domain Bacteria; kingdom Bacillati; phylum Cyanobacteriota; class Cyanophyceae; order Thermostichales; family Thermostichaceae; genus Thermostichus; species Thermostichus sp. MS-CIW-34. Next base: position 62,722 of record NZ_JBSSDE010000005.1, read on the forward strand.
CCAAGCGGGAGCCTTCCCACGCAAGAGATTGATTGACACTGGCTGTGGTAAACAACGCTGAAAAAAGCTGTACAGCTATCCCCAACTCCCCTCTCCCCCTGGGAGAGGGGCTGGGGGTGAGGGGGAGCGCTTGGGAAATGTCTCAATCGGGTCTGAAATGACCATAGACGAAGAGGCTGTAGGCGAATTGGAGTTTCTGCCCGATGCTGACCTTACGAACTGTGGCTGACCTGCTGCAAACTCCCCTGCAGGGGGATCCCCATTTGTTGGGTCTTCCCGTCCAAGCCATTTGCACCGACAGCCGCCAACTCCAGCCAGGCTCAGTCTTCGTGGCGCTGCGGGGGGAACGGTTTGATGGACACGACTTCATTCCACAAGCTTTGGCAAGGGGGGCCGTTGCCGTCATCAGCCAGCGTCCGGTGGCTGGGCCCCATTTTCAAGTCTCAGATACCCTAGCTGCCTACCAGCGCATTGCCAGAGGCTGGCGGGAGCAGTTTCCCCCCTCCGTAGTAGCCATCACGGGCTCAGCAGGCAAAACCACCACCAAGGAAATGCTGGCGGCTGCCCTATCCCGCTACGGCACAGTTCTCAAAAGTGAGGCCAACCACAACAACGACATCGGGGTTGCTCAAACACTGCTCCAGATGCAACCGGAGCATCAGTTTGTGGTTCTGGAAATGGCCATGCGCGGCCCCGGAGAAATTCGCCGGCTGGCTCAGATGGCTCAACCCACCCACGCCTTGATCACCCATATTGGCACCGCCCACATCGGCAGACTGGGATCCCGCGCGGCCATTGCTGCTGCCAAGTGCGAGCTGCTGCAGGAGCTAGGGCAGGGGGTGGCTCTGCTGAATGGAGAAGATCCCTTGCTGTTGTCTACCGCCGCCAGCCTGTGGTCGGGACAAACCCTTACCTATGGTCTGGATCGGGGGGACTTACGGGGAGAATGGGATCCCCAAGCCCAAACGGTAACTGTGGAGGGCCTAACGCTGCCGGTGCCTCTGCCGGGAAGGCATCATGCCCTCAACTGGATGGGGGTGCTGGCTGCTTTGCGCAGCTTGGGGCTGGATTGGGAGCGGCTCCGAGAACCCATCGCCTTGCCCACCCATCTGGAGGGGCGCAACCGCCATCTCAAGCTGGCGGGAGATGTGGAAATCTGGGATGAAACCTACAATGCCTCGCCGGAAGCGATGATTGCGGCTCTGCACCTATTGGCTCAAACCCCGGGGAAACGGCGCTGGGCTATTCTCGGCCCAATGCGGGAGTTGGGAGAGCATGCACCTCAGCTCTATGCGGAGGTGGGTCGGGCGGCTGCCCCTTTGGGGCTGGATCGGGTCTTGCTCTTGGATCCGGAAGGGGAGATGCAACCGCTGCTCGACCAAAAACCGGCAGCCCAGGCAGAACGCTGCGAGGAGGTATCCGAACTGCTGGAAGTCTTGCTGCATCAGGTACAAGCCGGGGATCGGCTGCTGTTCAAGGCAGCGCGAGCTGTTGAGCTGGATCGGGTGCTGCGCCGCTTTTTGCAGGAGTGGCAGGCATAGGCTAAACTGAGGGATATATCGATGGAAAGCCCGCGTCCCTCGGTTGAGAGGAGATCAATCCAAGCCGAGTTCATTCCTCGTCGATAACTGCCCTTTTTCCGTACGGCATGTACTACCACAATCCCTCTCTGCGCGAAGAGCCCCGCGATCAGCCGCCAACGGTGGTGCCCTCTCCTAGCAGCCTCTCCATTCTTGACTGGTTGCGCAAAGAGGGCCGGTTGATCGAGCAGCCCATTGAGGTCCCTGAGATGATTTTGGAAGAAGACATCGACGATATCGACGATTTGATCGGGGACGACTACGACGAAGACTTCGAGCCGGAAGAAGAGTAAGCACAACTGCCAGGATTATTACGAGCTCGTTAACTCATTTATCCCTTTGCTCGGCACCGTGAGGGTGTTATTTTTTGTGCTGCCGCTGGATAGACAGCTCGAGCAAACAAAACAGTACAGTCGTTTCAGGTTAGAGTGAGACGCCTGAGCTACCAAGAAAAGTCTTCCAGCCCCGCGCATTCAACGCTTCAGGTGTGGGTGCAGCGTTTTAGTTTGAATCAGAATGACTATAGATGCAGACAAACGTAACTGATCCCTCAGCCTCAAGGGATCCTTTTTCAGCCTGTTTTGGATTGCTCACCACCACCCTGCGATGATTGTTGCAAATCTAACCTTAGTGGAAGATACCCCCGCAGCCTTTGTAAGAAAGCATCTTGGGGCAGTAGAAACATCTTTTTCGGGGACTTTTTTCGATTTCTCACTTACCATGCAGTGCCCGGCAAAGTTCTCTCTACCTCTTTGGAAGCTGGGGAAGTGGTTACGGTCGAGGGATCCCCTGTGGAAATCTCTTTGGCTGATGGTGTCAAGGTCAACGATGCCAATGTGGTAACAGCCGACATTGAAGCTTCCAACGGTGTCATCCACGTGATCGACAAGGTGATCTTGCCTCCACAAGGGTGACCTACCAACGCCATGGATTCTAGGCCCTTCAGGGTCTAGCCCTCTGGCAGCCCCTGCTCTGGTGGCGGGGGTTTTGTATTGGGATCCCCAGCTATTCCGTTCTTTGGGCAAGGGATCCCCAATTTCATAGGTCGATGCCAACGCTGGAAGCGTAGATCGCCTCCACCGACACGCCGGACACCCGTTGAGGACGCACGATCATGTACTCATTGTCCATTTGCTTGGGCAAGGTGATGAACTCTTCGCCGCCCACCATGAGGTTGTTGATCAGCTCGGTGTATTCTCTGGCTTCTTTGACCCGTACCTGCATGGTTTGTCCACCTTCCAGCATGATGTGGACAAGATATCCGTCAGGTTTTCTGGCCATGGATGCTCCTGCTGGGTGAACCGAAGGACGAGACGAGGGGTGTTCTTATGAACATTATTCCCCCTTTTGAGACCCCTAACCAACCCCTGACTCTTCCGTGAAATCTGGAATTGAGCTGCGCCAAACCGAATCCCAAGCCGTAGCATAGTGAAAGTGAAATGTGCTCATTTTAATCTTCCTCGCGCTCCATGCCCCATTTGCCTGATGTTTCTGCTGCCCACCGTGAGCTGGAGTGGAACGGAGTTCCTTCCACCCCGACAAACGACGCCCAACCCCTGAGCCGCTCTACCGTGAAGGATCCCATCACCGCCCGTTCCGACATCATCGCCGTCGGGGGAGCAGAGGACAAGGAAAATGAGCGCCACATCCTTTGGGAATTCTTCCGCCGAGCGGGGGGAAAGTCTGCCCACATCACCATCGTGCCCGCGGCTTCTGGGATCCCGGCGGTGCTGGGGGAGATCTACGCCAACATTTTTCAGCAGATGGGGGCGGCCAGCCTCCAAGTTCTAGATATCCGCAGCCCGATGGAGGCGAGGGATCCCGATAACGTTGAGAAAATCCGCTTCTCCACCGGCATCTACTTTACGGGTGGGGATCAGGAGCGGCTGGCGGAGGTGCTGGCCCACAGCGAGCTGATGGAGGCCATTCGACAGCAGTGGCAGCGGGGGCAGACGGTAATTGCCGGAACCAGCGCCGGAGCTTCTGCGTTGGGGCAGCAGATGATCTCCCGCGGCTACAGCGGAGAACCGCCCACGCCGGCAATTGTAACGGTGAAGACGGGCTTGGGCCTTTTGCCTCGCGTCATCATCGATCAACATTTCCATCAGCGCAATCGCCTGGTGCGGCTGGTTACGGCGGTGGCCCACTACCCCCAATGTCTGGGCATCGGCATTGACGAGAATACGGCGGTGGTGATCCAGGCCGACGATGTGATGGAGGTGATCGGCTTGGGCACAGTGACAATTGTGGACGGGACACAACTGTACTCGACTGTTCAGGAGGCGGCAGCGGATGAGTATTTTCGGCTGCACAATGCCCGCATTCACTTTTTGCCGCCGGGATCCCGATTCGATCTCAACACCTTGTCTCCGCTGTGACCGGTGAAAACTTTGTCCTGCCGAGGCGGCTGGACTGGCGCAACCTCAACACCCTCTGGGGATCCCTATTGGCCGAAACCTTGAGTCGGCTGGGTTGCCGTTTAGCGGTGGTGTCTCCGGGATCCCGCTCAGCCCCCCTGACCTACGCCCTGGCCCAGCACCCCGACATCGAGGCGATCCCGGTGCTGGATGAGCGGTCGGCAGCCTTTTTTGCTCTGGGGTTGGCCCAGCAAACCCGGCAGCCCATCCCCCTGGTGTGTACTTCTGGCAGTGCTGCCGCCCACTTTTTCCCGGCTCTCCTTGAGGCAGCCGAAAGTGGCTTTCCCCTGTTGATCCTGACGGCGGATCGGCCTCCAGAGCTGCGCCACTGTCGCGCCGGCCAAGCAATTGACCAAGTGAAGCTCTACGGCCATTACCCCAACTGGCAGGCGGAATTGGCCGTGCCCAGCGCGGCTCCAGAAGCCCTGGCCTACCTGCGCCAAACCCTAGTGCACGCCTGGGAGCGCACCCTTTACCCCTTCCCCGGCCCTGTGCATTTGAATGTGCCCTTCCGGGATCCCCTGGCTCCCATTGCTGACGGCAGCACTGCGCCTTTGATTCATTTGCAGGAAGATCCGGAGTTTGAGAAGACCTTTTTTCGTGGAGTTGTTCCGCCATGCACCGGCTCTTCCTTCCAGGCGGTGCGGAGCCCTCTGCAGACGGAGACAGCTTCTTTTTGGCAGGAGTGGCGCGGCTGTGAGCGGGGGGTGATCTTGGCGGGGCCGGCTCAACCGCTGGATCCCCAGCGCTATGTGGAGGCAGTGGCCCGTTTGGCGACGGCTTTGGGCTGGCCGGTGCTGGCGGAGGGGCTTTCTCCCCTGCGGAACTACGCTTCCCTCAACCCCTATCTCATCACCACCTACGACCTCATCCTGCAGCGGGATGATCCCCAGCTTTGGCCGCAGCAAGTCATCCAACTGGGATCCCTGCCCACCAGCAAAGCGCTGCGGCAAACCCTGGCCAAGGTTGCTCCCCGCGTTTGGCGGTTGGATCCCCGCCCTGAGAATGGGGATCCCCTGCACAACCCCACCACCCACTTGCCTTTCGCCGTAGAGGAGTGGGTCGCCGGGATCCCGGAAGCGCCGGCCAAGCGAACAACTTTTCTGCAGGGCTGGCTGACAGCGGAAGCGCAAATCCGTGCTGCCCTAGACCAGGCCATGACTGACCTATCGGAGTGGTTTGAAGGCAAGGTTGCCTGGTGGCTGGCCCACCACTTGCCCCCAGAGACTCCGCTGTTTATTGCCAACAGCACGCCGGTGCGGGATGTGGAGTGGTTTTGGCCCCCCAACGACCGCCGCATCCGGCCCTACTTCAACCGCGGCACCAACGGCATCGATGGCCTTCTCTCTACCGCCTTCGGGGTGGCCCACCGGCAGCGCCCGACGGTGTTGCTAACCGGGGATCTGGCCTTTTTGCACGACTGCGGCGGCCTGCGGCTTGGCCCTCACCTGCAGGGATCCCTGACCATTCTCCTCATCAACAACCAGGGGGGTGGGATTTTCGAGCTGCTGCCCATTGCTGAAGTGGGCCGTCAAGGGCCAGATCCGCCCTTTGAGCCCTACTTTGCTACTCCCCAGTCGGTGGATCTTGCCCTCCTCTGCCAAGCCCACGGCATTCCCCACCGGCGGGTGGAAAGCTGGCAGGAGCTGGCCCAAGCTTTGGATCCCTTACCTGCCCAACGGGTGCGGGTGTTGGAGATCCTTACGGATCGAAAAGCCGATGCTCAGCGGCGGCGGGACTGGTTTCAACAGTGGTCGGAGCTGCCATCCAAGCCTTGACCTGCTTCCAGATCTGCTCCGGCAAATCCTCAGCTTCGCAGTCCAGCCACTGGATCCCTGGCAGGGCCCGGAACCAGGTCATCTGCCGCTTGGCAAATTGGCGGGTGCGCCGCACAATCAGGGGCTGCAGCTCGGCTTCCGGGATCCGCCCCTCCAGGTAAGCGCCGATCTCCGCATAGCCCAAGGTCTGCAAGAGGGGTAAGTCTGGCCCGTAGCGCTCCCGCAGGGTTTTCACCTCCTCGATCCACCCCCGCTCCATCATCTCTGCCGTGCGCCGGGCAATGCGTTGTTCCAAACGGGGCATTGGGCAGCGCAGCCCCAGGATCAAGATGGGGTAGTGGGGGGGATGGGCCTGCCGTAGGCTGGAAGCCGGCTTCCCGGTGGTGTAAACGATCTCCAAAGCACGCAGCGTGCGCACTGCGTCATGGGGATGAATGTGCTGGGCGGCAACGGGATCCAACTGCTGCAGCCAGGCGTAGCGGATCTCAGGGGGCCAAGTTTCCAGTTGTGTTCTCAGTTGGGGCTGCGGAGGTACCGCAGGGATCCCTAGGCCAGCAGTCACCGATTGGATGTAGAGACCGGTGCCCCCCACCAAGATGGGAGTCTGTCCCTGCCGATGGGCCTCGGCGATGCGGGTTTGGGCCGCCTGTTGGAACTCGGCCACCGTGTAGGTGTGGCGGGGATCCACAAAGTCAATCAGCTCGTGGGGCCAGAGAGCCCGCTCAGCAGGGGTAGGCTTGGCTGTGCCGATGTCGAACTCGCGGTAGACCTGGCGAGAGTCCGCATTCAACAACGGGGATCCCAGCCGTTGGGCCAAAAGCAGTGCCTGTCGAGATTTCCCGGTGGCCGTGGGGCCGGCAATGACGATCAATCCCGGCCATTCTGTCCGGTCGGAAGCTGCTGCAGCGGGAATGCCATTCTCGAGGGTAATGCGCATTCGCTACCCAAACCATCGGCAGGGCAGACTGGCAAGCAACTTTCCTCAGAGACCAGATTAAGATTCTCGAAGAACCTTGTCTCTTTGGGTTAGGATCGGTTACCTGCTACCCTGCTTTTTTGCTGTGCTGATCTCATCCTACATTCCTGCTTCGACGGTTTTGAGGGTCAATGGGCCACAGCCGCAGCCAGTGGCGCAGTTTTTACCTCTCCGGCTAGAGTTGTTCGCAAGGCGCGGCCTCAGCCAGATTGGACGGGCAATTGGAACAGGGTTGCTGATGGCTATGCTCATAGGTGTCCCTTGCTCGGCGCGGGGGGAGACCTTGGTGCTCAAGCAGGGAGAAGTGCGCACTCTGCCCCTGTTGCAAACCCGGGCCCGGCTGCCCTTGCAAATGGAAATGCTCTATCTGGGCATGGTCGAGGAGCGCTTCTTGAGCTACGCCCGCGCCAACAATTGGGAGACCATTTCCAGCGAGCGGGAGGATCCCCGTTGGAGCCGCTGGCAACTGCGTCCTGGGGGTGAAGCCCTTTACCTGCCCGATTCCCCTTCATCTCAGAACTCCTTGGAGCCCCCCATCTATGCCCGTGGGTTTTATGTGCAAGCCTATTTTGTCGGCGGGCGCCTGGCGGGAATGCACCTGATTCGCAACCCTGAAGAGCCGGGCTTCAACTTGAAGGCCCTGCAAAGGCTTATCCGCGCCTGGTTTCCCGATAATCGCCTGATGTTGCATTACCAAATACTGCCAGAGGATCCCGAGCAGCAGGTGCTGGGCGCCTATCTGGGCACCATTCCTCCCCCCTACCTTGCCGATATTCGGCGCAACCGCGTGCCTTTTTGTCAGACTTTTTTCAGCCCCACTTTGCCCCAGCCGATCATCCCCCCCTCCGTCGATGTGCCTCCCCATTGCCTGGGCACAACTGCCGTCAACAGCGGGACGGGGCCTTACGCTGCCCAGAAAGGGGCTGCTGCTTTGCGCTAAAGGCACGTGAGGAGTTGGCTCAGCGCAGCGCTGGGGTCAAGCCGGATTTCAGTAAGGGAGCAGTTTCCTTCAAAATGAACTGTCACCTTAAACTGTCACCAGCTCGGGACGGCGGCTGTTGCGAATGCTGCGAATGGCTTCTGCATAGTCTTTGGCTTTGAACACTGCCGAGCCGGCCACAATGGCGTTGGCTCGTGCTTCAATCACCTGCCAAGCGTTGCTGGCTTTGATGCCGCCATCCACCTCGATCCAGGGATCCAGGCCGCGCTCATCACACATGGCCCGTAACTGGCGAATTTTGGGCACCACTGCTGGAATAAAGCTCTGGCCGCCAAAGCCGGGGTTGACGCTCATGATCAGCACCAGATCCACCAGCTCCAGCACGTATTGGATCAGCTCCAGGGGGCTGGCCGGATTGAGCACCACGCCCGCTTGCTTGCCCAGATCCTTGATTTGGCTGAGGGTGCGATGCAGGTGGATGGTGGAGCTGGACTCTGCGTGCACGGAAATGATATCGGCCCCTGCTTTGGCAAAATCCGCCACATAGTTCTCCGGCTCTACAATCATCAGGTGGACGTCCAGGGGCTTAGCCGTCACCGGGCGCAGCGCTTCCACCACCAACGGGCCGATGGTGATATTGGGCACAAAGCGGCCATCCATGACATCCACATGGATCCAGTCGGCCCCCGCCTCATCCACTGCCCGTACTTCCTCCCCCAAGCGGCTGAAATCGGCTGAAAGGATGGAAGGGGCGATCACAATCGGCTTTTGCCCAGAGGTCGCTGACGGCTGCACCATGGTGAGTCCTGGGGATTGAAAACAGAGAAACGGAGAAACCTGCTCCTCTATGGTACGGGGTTTGATCCCCTTTGCAAAGCGTTATATCCCCTCTCAGCTTGGCACTCAAGGCTCCAGGGGGGACGTGGACTCTGGCGACAGGATCCCGTTCGCGTTGGCGGAACGGAGTCCTTTCAAGCTCGCATCGCCGGGCCACAGACCCTGCAAGACTTGGGCAACACGGTGCCAGGGATCCAGCCGTTCCGTTCGCGTTGGCGGGACGGAGCCCTTGCTGCTTTGAGGCTCTGGAGAAGACTGCTCAGAGGGGGCGGGATCCCTTTCCTCCAGCCTCAGGGAAAGCTGCTGCAACTGCATGTAGATGCTGTTCACGGCCAGCATGGCCAAGACCGTGCCAAAAAACTTGGTGCGGGATCCCATAGGTCAACCCCTGTGCGAGAACAAGAGTAGGGTCGTCGCCGGTGCGTTAGCTCCACCTTAGCTCACAGGTTTGGCTGGCTGTTGCGAGAAAATAAACCTGTTTGCACCAGATCCTGCAAAGCCCTCGGGTCAAGATCCGCCGCCAAGACGATGACTACTCCACGAAAGCCAACCTACCAGCACCTGCACACCGCCCTTTGGGTAAGCGATCTGGCCAGAGCCGAACATTTTTACGGGACAGTGCTCGGGCTCCCCAAGGTGGAACGGTTGCCGTTTGACTTTCCCGGCGCTTGGTATCAAGTGGGTTCCTCCCAAATTCATCTCATCGTGGCCGAGGAGCCGATGGATCCACGGCAGCGAAGCGGAACGGGATCCTCAAAGTGGGGGCGTAATCCCCATGTGGCGCTGGGGGTAGATGACTTGGAAGCGGTGAAGGCTCGCCTGCGGCAGGAAGGGTATGAGGTGCAACCGAGCGCTTCCGGGCGAGCGGCAGTGTTCGTCCGGGATCCCGACGGGAATGTGATAGAGCTAAGCTCGATTAGCCCAACCTAGCCATGAGCCATCTCCCCTCAGCAATGCCGCCGGTTGCAACAGCGTTGCGTAGCGATATGGGTTCTCGTTGCCAGTTCGATCCGGCCATCAGCTTGGTTAGTTCCGCGCAGATGCAGCGCCTTGAGGGGCAGATCTTCTCTGCCGGCATGCCCGTTGCCGCTCTGATGGAGAAGGTGGGGCTGGCCGTTGTTGCTCAGTTGCAGAAGGATTTTCCGCAAGTCCAGCGCATTGGGATCCTCTGTGGGACAGGGCACAACGGTGGCGATGGGTTGGTGGTTGGGCGGGAGCTGTGGCTGGCCCAAAAGTCGGTGAAGGTGTGGTTGGGCAAGCCGGATCTCAAGCCCCTGACGGCAGACCACGCCCGCTATCTCAAGGCGCTGGGGGCGGAGTTTGTGGGGCAGCTTGAGGAGCTGGCCGATTGCGATTTGTTAATTGATGCCCTGTTTGGGATCGGTCTGAACCGGCCTTTGGGGGAGCCTTGGGCGGGGGCGGTGGGGTGGGCCAATGGCAGTGGGATCCCCATCCTTAGCCTGGATTTGCCGTCTGGCCTCAACGACCAAACCGGGGAAGTCTGGGGCTGCTGCATTCGCGCCAGCCATACCTATACCCTTGGCCTTTGGAAACGGGGGCTGTGGCAGGAAGCAGCTCTGCCTTGGGTAGGACGGTTACATCGCGTTGATTTTGGGATCCCCGCTTGGGCCTGCCCAGAGGATGAGGTTCCCCGGTTGTTGCTGCGGCCTTGGCAGCACTTTCCTGCGGATCCCCCTTTGGATACCCACAAATACTGCCAGGGATCCCTGTTGTTGGTGGCAGGCTCGGCAGCCTATGCCGGAGCAGCGGTGTTGGCGGGGCTGGGATCCCGCGCCAGCGGGGTGGGTATGGTGACGATGGCGGTGCCGGCGGAGTTGAAAGGAGTGATCCACAGCGTCCTGCCGGAAGTCTTGGTCTATGCCTGGGAGGGGATCCCTTCTCTGCCGCCGGTGGCTGATCGCGACAGCGGGACGAAGTCCTTGAAACCCTTTCAGGCGGTGGCCGTGGGGCCGGGCTTGGGAGAAACCCGCTTACCGCTGCTGGAACTCCTGCTGCGGGATTGGGCCGGGATCCCCTGGGTTATCGATGCCGATGGCCTCAATGCTCTGGCGGAGATGGGGGTAGAGCGCCTGCCAGAAAACGGGATCCAGGCCATCCTCACCCCCCACCTGGGGGAATTTCGGCGGCTTTTTCCGGGGATCCCGCTTGGGGATCGCATCGAGGCAGCCCAAAGGGCGGCAGCCCAGAGTGGAGCAGTGGTGGTTTTGAAAGGGGCGCGGACGGTGATCGCCTCTCCCACTGGGGAATGCTGGGTGAACCCGGAAAGCACACCGGCTTTGGCCCGGGGTGGCAGCGGCGATGTCTTGACCGGTTTGATCGGGGGCCTAGTGGCGCGAAGAAGAGCTCAAGCCGGTCAACCTTTGGACGCTCCCGCCCTGCTCAGTTGCGCCTGTGCGGGGGTGTGGTGGCATGCTCAGGCGGCTGTCCATCTGGCGCAAGAACGCGGCCTAACGGGAGTGGATCCGGCACGGCTGGCGGAGCATTTGCCCCAGGCGCTGCAAGCTCTTCAACAGGAGGAAGTTGTTCATACCGTGTCGCAGGCGGGTGAATAAATACTCTAAGTCATAGCCCAAGCCTTCCTGCTTGCTCCTACCCTCCACTAGGGGTCACCCGGTAAAGGGCACAGGAATAGAATTCTGGCTGGTTACTCGAAAGCCTTGGACAGGCCACCAAACCAAAGCCCGCATCCTCCACCACTATCTTCTCCGGCTGCAAGCTAAAATCCTGCGGGATCCGGAAAATCGGACTCAGGGATCCCTGAGGGGACACCCGTGCCAACCCACTGCGCCAAGACCCTTCTGCATCTTCCAAAAGACGACTCTGCCCCAACAAAGCCACTAAGTTGGCTCCTTGTAGGTCAATATCCCGGATGGGTACAGAATCTCCACCATTTTGTTCTCGTATCACCCGCCCATCCACCACTACCGCTAGCCCCTGACTGGGATTGGCCTTGAGAATACTTGGATCCCCTTGGTTATTGGCCAGAAAATAATACTCCTGCCCGACGAGCTTGGTTGCGGAGTCATCCGAGATAAGCGAAAACCCAGGCGGGAAAAAAGCACTCAAATCCATCACCTGAGTGGTTTGCCCTGTGGCATCCACCTGCAGCAACTCCTGACCACAACAGGAACGCAGCCAATCCCGACTTTGCCGAGCCGTAATCACCGGGAAGCTATACCGGGTGAAAACGACGCTATTGCCCACCTGAACGAGGTTGGATAGGTATTCTACAGTTCCTCTTCCGAAGGCCCCAAATGGGAGATCATCCACAAACGTCGAGACTTGGCCCTGGGCATTCACTTTGTTCAAAACCCCCACATTCCGGGTTCCAACCCCTGCATCAAAGCTCCGAGTGCCTTTCAGCAGCATCACCCCATCTTCAAATGCACCGATTCTGCGGAACCACTCTGAATAGCCTGGCCATTCATTTTTTTCTGCCTCCAGCACTGGAATTACCCCTCCAAAAGGGGTGATACGACTCACTCTCTCCCTCCTATCCACACATGTATTGAATGAAAATTGATTACAAACTTCTTCCAGTACCCAATAATCGGAGCCAGATTTCACCAAGTCTCTGACTCGCCCGACACTGGCCAAGGGAGTGAAGGTATAGCCATCGGCCTCAGTGGTTCGATAAGTGCCCCCATACCCGGCCACTGCCTCTCCACCCATAATGGCAACATCAAAAATGCAATCTTCCAAGCTGAATCTTGGGTGCAACTGGATCCCAGAATCCCGACAGATGCGCTCTGCTCCTATGCGTTGGCTTGGGCTAATCTCCGCAAAGCCACTGGGAAAAGACCGGTTACTCAGGCTCTCGCTGCTCTCTCCGGGGCCATAGTCAAACAAAGACTCAGCAGGACTGACCCGCCAACTGTCACCGAAGACTGGGTAAAGCCCGTTAAAGTCCGTCTCGGAGACTAGCTGTCCACTGCGGCTTTGCAGGTCATTGCTGGGGTTGTAGTCGTAGTTGCCCAACAGGCCGCGTACTCGTCCCAAGTATTGGGGGGGTAGCTCCAAGGTAAAACTCAGGTGAGCAAAGGCTGCAGAGTTGGGGAAGTAGGGTTGAACGGTGAGTGTTTCTCCTTCTGGCCAGTTGAGGATGTACTCACCCTGATGGCCACGGAAGAGTTCGTAGCCGTAGCAGCCGCCGGGGGTACAGTTGGGGTCGGGGGTTTCCCATGCAGAGTCTTCGTCTTCTGGGTCTTGGGGCGGGCGTTCGGCTAAGGCGAGGAGCAGGTAGCCACCGGGGGGTAAGTCGGTGAGTTGGCCATCTATTCTCAGTTCCGGGGCAGGGGTGGTGTAGATGGCAACACGATGGGATCCCATTTGGGTGGCGATGGCACGAGTCATGCTGGCGACAGTGCTGCTGCCGAAGGGGCGGAAGCGCGCTTGCAGTTGAAAGTCCAGTTCGGGTACGACACTCTGGCTCAGGATATATTCTCCTACCCCGTGGAAGTCGTAGCGCAACCGGTCCAGGGTGTACAAATGCGGATCCCCTACCCCATCTGCTTTGCCGGCATCAGGATTCGCCTGGGAGGGATCCGGATCGCAATTGGCCCCCGGAGGACAGTATCCCCCGCCTGAGCCACCAGAACCCCCTGAGCCACTAGAGCCGGAACCAGAACCGCCTGTGTAGTTCAACTGTTTGCTGTCTGTGGCAACAAGGGGATCCCCGATGGGCCGACCTTGTGCATCCTTAATTTGGTATTCGGCCCGCGCATCAACTTGCATGTAGACCCGTCCTCCCTGGATGGGCCTGTCCAGGTTGAGGATGGTGGCTTGGGTGGTGAACTCGCCTTTTTCATCCGTTTCCCCTTCTGCGGGGTCAAGCTCACCATTGGTGATGCTAGGGAAGGTGATCTGCACGGGAGGTCGTTTGCCGGAGGCATCTTCTACAACTCGACCGCGGGCATCCAGCAAGCGGACTTTCAGTTTCAAGTTGGCTTGCCCTGTAGAGGTTGCAGGAGGAATGAATTCCATTTCCTCAATCTCAAGGTCTAAGCACTGATTGCTTGTGGGATTGAGAGTTTCTGCTGCATCCCCCAGCATTTGGAATATTTTCCGGCGAGCCTCGAAGTTCCGATTGAGGTAAAAGTTGTCAAATCTATGACCGTCAAGAGGTAGAGCATCAGGGCCAAGAGGAGGCACAAGCCTAACATTCCAGTCCAAAGGTTCAAGTAAAGATCTGGATAAGACTGGATTACCCTGAGCATCAGAGATTCCACCAGAGGCTCGAGCAACCTCTCTAACCAAATTGACCACTCTATCTTCATCAAAGGTGACATACAGAGGAATGTCATTGAGGCTAGAGATTGTGGATCCCATCATGTGGGCAACTTGAACCCCACCAAAGAAACAACCTGCAATCTTCTGAGAGGTTGCATTTGCAATTGTCCGCTTGGCAGCATCGACAAATATTGTTCCCTGAGAATTAGAGATAGTTAAGACATGATAACCATCTCTGGCATCATCCAAGGCTGGCCAAATGAAATTGTCGTAGAGAGAAGCTATAGTATTTCTTCGAATCATATCCAGATGTTGGTCGGCAATTCTATCCCGAATTTTTGACCAAGAAGATTAATTAGAGTTTCTTGGACATTAAACCTTTGCAATAGTGGCCTTAGAATATCATTTGCATTTGGGGCTTTTAGAAGAACACGAGCATATTGCCACGCTTGAGGGTCTGACAGTTCTGGCAGTGCTTCCCGAATCTTGAGTGCAATGGATGCAACGATTTGAAAGGTTGGGTTGTCTGCTGCTTGAGTTACATTTCCAGACGCAGTTATTCCTCCCAAAGCCATGTTGTAAGCAAGCCGATAGTTTGCGATGTCTTGCTCGAACCCAATGTTGTCTTTGAGTCGGCTCAATACATTCTCTTCGTTTCCTCCAATGGCAGCAATGATTCTATCACGATTATCCTCAGCGTCACGTATTTCAGTTGCCAGTCCGTTAATATAGTAAATTTTAGACTTGAGGACAAGTGCAGCGGTATTGAAGCTGAAATTGGGAGAAATAACTGAGTGAATATTTGGTCTGTTTGGTAATGAGCAAGACTTGAGAATCAGTACAGACAGGCAACAGCACAATAAAACAACAAGACGAACAGTATTTCGACCGAACATCCATTTATCCTCACTAATCTAGCGAATTGGGTCAGTACATGTCGATTCTTCTGCGCCAACGACTTGTCCAGAGAACTTGGCATCAACAGTTAAATCTGCAATAACTCTTTCCTGGGTGTTAAGCATTTGAAATTGCACTTCCCTTACTGCCTCAGCAACCTCATCAATGAGATCAAATTGATCAACTCCGCCGAATGCCAATCTTGCACATCGCTCTGCTCGGAAACCATCAAGCACTCTTGCACGCACCTGGTCTCGACTATCCCTGTCAACATTCACGATGCTTGCCTGTAAAGCTTTGGCGTATCGCAGCATGGCCTTCCGCTTCAGCTCATCATTGGGATACCGGCGGTAAATCCAGCGCTGCACATCATCACGCACGCCATCTCCATCGGCATCAATCCCCTCCAAAGTTTGCTTGCCCGCCTCCCCTGGATCCGGTGGCAAATTCGGAAACAATCTATCCAGTTCATCGACCGGGATCATATCTGGAGAGGGATCCTCACCCGGATTTTCTGGCACAAATCCAGTAGTGGGATCAGGACTGGGCTCTTCTTCTGCACTGGGGGTAGAACCTCTCCCGCCACTGCACCCACACAGCAACACCAACACAGAAGAGAGCATCAACATAAGCAGTATCCTGAGGCCGTTCATAATCGCCTTGGTTCTAGCAGTTCAAGTGGCACAAGTGACCCCCACAGGGATCCGGCAATCCTTCTATTGGAGCTACAAGCAACACAAAATTAGGGCAGGGATCCCTAGAAGGAACTCTCTCAGGAGGATCTACCGTTCATCACCCGACAAGAGCAAGACTGGATTTGCAGCCTGATGCTCAAGCAGAAACTAACATCTGCTTCAACAAAGTGCAAGTGCGCTGCAACACACGGGCTCAATCTTTAGATTCGTCAGCGTATGATACGGAGCCCTTTTTTGAAGGGGAGAACCTTTAATGGCTGAATCCATCAAGCCAGGTGGTGAGGTCAATCAACGACTGGAACTCCAGCAAGGCTAGACCCAGCTCTTCCAAGCGCTCCACCGATAAAGACCGAATCTGAGCCTCCACCTCCTCAGGCAGGGATCCCATTTTGCCAATCTTCTCAGTGGGAAAAGCAGCCAGAAAGGAGTGACCACCTCAGGGATCCCCGTGGATTGTAGTTGACTGAGCTTGATTAGGGTCTTAGGAACCCCAGCGCTAAACCCAAGATAATAAACAAGCCAAAGCCAATCCGATAAACAATGAACAGCCAGGTGCTGCTGCGCTGCAAAAACTGAATTAGCCAATCGATAGACAAGTAGGAAAAGACGAAGGCCGAAAGCGTCCCCAACCCCTGCGGCAGCAGGGCCTCTGCCTCGAACTCGGAGATAAACTCCACAACCCCCGCCAAAAATAATGCCGGGATCCCCAGCAAGAAGGAGTAGCGAGCGGCAGCCGAGCGCTGCAAATGGAGAAACAGCCCTGCCGTCAGCGTCGAGCCGGAGCGCGACACCCCAGGGATCAGGGACAAAGCTTGGGCCAGCCCTACCCAGATCCCATCCCAAATGCCTAAGCTGTGAAGGTCTCGCTGGCGTTTGCCCGTTTGCTCTGCCCAGCCCAACAACACAGCCAAGCCGATGGCTGCGACGGCGATCACCCACAACTGGCGGGGCGGGGATCCCCAAATGGCCTTGATGGCCCAGCCGGCAACCACAATTGGCACTGTTCCCACCAGGATCCCTACCAGCAGCCGCCAAGGCTCCTGCTGAAAATCTCGTTCTCGCCAAGCCTTCCAAGAGCCGAGGATCAACTGGCGCAGGTCAGAGGCAAAGTAGATCAGCACCGCCCCCAAACTGCCCAACTGGATCACCGCCGTAAAAGAAGCGCCCGCATCCGGCCACCCCACCAAAGCCGGAAACACCCGCAGATGAGCCGTGCTGCTAATGGGCAGAAATTCGGTGATCCCTTGCACCATGCCCAAAATTAGAGCCTGCCACCAATCGGGATACCAAGTGTCAGCAAGCAACAAGGTAAACACTCCCCCACCCAAACTTGCCGGATTTGCACAATCCCCATTCTTAGAAAAACTCAGAACTCCGGCTTTTTCCAGCAGCCCATACCACGGCGAACAAACACTTGCAGAGGGATCCCACCCCAACTGGCCGGGAACTTGGGTGTCGCTGTCCCAGACCCGCAAAAGGGCTGTGCCTATAGGATCGCCGCAAAGATCAACAGTAGGTCAGATCATCGGGTCAATAGATCAGAAGCCAATCCGCTCTGGGTCTTCAATGGTAATCAGCCAGTTGCCCACATTCCGGAAGAGGGGGTTGGGTTCCGTACCCCGTACCCGCGCCTCCACCCGATAGATGCCGGCAGACGAGGGGTTGCGCACATTGGAGAGCACCAGACGGATCTCCTGACCGGCAGCAATGGGTTGACGGGCCACCACCTCTAGAGAGCGAAACTCCTCGTTCCAGTACACTTGATCCAGCTCTACAGGCCGGCCTTCTACCTCCAGGCGGACACTTTCCGGATCGATGCGGCCATCGAAATTCCTGTCCCCGTTGATCTGCACTTCTGCCACCGCCACATTCTGGGGGGGAATGGTCAGGCGATAGCGATCCAAACGACTGCGAACCCCGCCAAAATCGAGCCGATAGCTGAGGACAGGTACCCCTTCACTGCCGGTGATCACCAAACCCGACTGCGCCTCTGCAGAATGGGGCATCACCAGGGATCCCAGGCTCCCCATCACCAGAACCGCCAAGGCCAGCCTCATTCCTCGCCGAGCAAGGCCAAGTTCCTGCGAACATTTCCCTGCTCTCATCACTGCTCTCAACACCCAAACCTCCGCTGGTTGAAACACCTCAGCACCTTCAAAGCTCACTAGCGCGGCCTGTAGACAGCCTGACCGATGGCAAGCAAGGCCGACGCCTCGCCGTCCATTGTAGAGGATGGGATCCCCTCTACCGAGAGAGCTTAAGGCTTATCGAGGTGCGGAAGTGCGTAGTTCGTCCAGGATCCCAGACAAAAACTTTGGGCCGCCACACCCACGGTGCAGCTCCCACGCAACGCTGATTGCGACCACAAGGTGACCTTCGGTGGATTGGCCCTCGCCCTTCTACGGCTTCACTTGAGGAAACTCAGCACCCCCACCCCGATCACCATCAGCACCCAGAGCAGGGATCCCACCAAAATCACATTCTTGGCCCGGCTCCAGTCGCTGGCTGAGCTGTAGAGCACTGGCACCGCCACCACCAAGAGCAAGCTGTAAAGCACCAACACCAACAAAGCAATTTGGAAAACGAGCATCATCTTGCGGATCCCTCACAAAAGTCTTGTCTTGGATAAAAGCTCCCGGTAACACCGGATGGCAGCAGGATAAATAGGATGACGCTCTGACTATACCAAAATAGGATCCCTCCCAAGGCCAGATCCGTTGAGGCGGCTGATGGATTCATCTAGACACAGGCTGGAGGCGGAAGGGGTTAAAGTCGGTTGCCACATCGAAGTAGTCTTCTTGTTCTTGCTGCTTTAGCCAGCCGGTAATGGCATAGGTCAGGGGCGTGAACGCCGCCTCAACGGCACACTTGAACACATAGTTGGAGAGTATTAAGCTGCCCAGGCCGGGGAACACCCCCCAGAAGGCCAAGGTGACAAACAGTCCAGTATCCACCGCTTGGCCCACCAGGGTAGAGCCGATGGTGCGTGTCCACAGCCACCGTCCCCGCGTCCACACCTTCATGCGGGCCAGTACATAGGCGTTGGCAAAGCTGCCTCCCCAATAGGCGATTAAGCTGGCCAGCACAAGGCGGGGCGTCAGGCCCAGAATCTGGTCGTAGGCTTCTTGATAGGGCCAGTCGGGGGCGGCCGGCAGGGATCCCACGATCATGAACGTTACCGACATGAGGGCCGCCGAGAGAAATCCCAGCCAGATCACCCGTCGCGAGCGGGCATAGCCATAGACCTCCGTGAGGATGTCGCCAAAGATATAGCTGAGGGGGAAGAGAATGGTGCCCCCGTCAAAGGTAAAGGGCCCCAGAAGAACGATCTTGGTCGAGGCGATGTTGGAAATCAGCAGCACGGCTACAAATAGAGCCGTCACCGCATCTAGGTGTCGATAAGCTCGCTCAAAAACCCTCTCAGACATCAGGATCCCCCCAACAACTTACGGATGTGCCGCAGCTCCTTGACGATCAAGGCCAAGCCTTGGCTATGCCGTTCCACTTCGCCGGCGAGCTTACGGATTTGTTCTTCCAGGTTAGCGCTGTGGGATTCCTGACGGTCTAGACGCTGGCTGAGGCTGGAAAGCCGCGTCACCACCTCCCGCTGGATCAGGTTTTCCGTGCCTTGAATCAGCAGCGTCTCGATAGCAGTGAGCTTGTTCAAGAGCAATTGGGTGTTGGTTTCCCCTCCAGCCTCCGGGGCAGCTACGGGGGCCACTTGCAGAGCCTTTTGAATTTGTGCAAGGAGAGCCTCCGCCTCAAACGGTTTTTCGATAAAGTCGAAATCGACAAAAGGCTCAGGGATGCGGGCCGTCACCTGCTCCTTCATCCCCGACATCATGATGATGGGGGTATTTTTCAAACTGTCTTCGCGGCGAATAGCCTGCAACGTGTCATAGCCATCCATCTTGGGCATGACAAAATCCAGCAGGATCAGGTCGGGGTGATGTTTTTTGGCCGCTTCCAGCCCTGTCAACCCGTCTTTGGCCTCCACCACTTGGAACTGATCGGCCAAGATGCTGGCCACCATCTTGCGAATCATGATGCTATCGTCAATGACCAACACCGTCTTGGTTGTCATGCTGAGGCGCTCCCTCTTCCCATTGACTCGACCTGATCGGCCCTTTCCTCCAGCCCATGAGGCGAGCGGGGAAATTTTTCTAGGACACCACTAGAGTACTCTCCTGTTCGGCCAGATGGAGCGTGCCTACGAATCCCCTTCCGCCAGGTTTCCCCTGATCCCAGTGGCTGCCAGCTCGGCGCGGCCGCCTTGCTATAATTAAGTGTAAACAAACGTTAAGCCTTCATTCTTCATTCGCACCTTGCAGGGTTATGAGCCTACAACTAAGTCCTGAGCTGTCGCTGCCGATCCCATCTCCAGTCGGAGAAGCTGCCTACCGCGCTTTTCAGTGGGGCAAAAACATCTTCGGCTTTGCCCACAAAGCGCTCTCCACCCAAGCTTCAGATCTGATGCTCTCCGTGCTCAGGGATCTGCAAAGCTTCTCCTCCGGGAGGACCCCGCCGCCGCGGGCCAAGGTGCGGGTGAGCGCTGACACGCTACAGGTGTTGCGGGCCCGTTACGAACAACTCCTGCAAGCGGACTGGCAAGATGCTGAGGCAGGGTACTACCCGCACGCGCTCCTGTTCGACAACCCCTGGCTGGACTTTGCCCGCTATTACCCACAGGTGTGGTTGGATTTGCCGCAAATTACTCGGCGGGTTCACAGCAAGCGTTACCAAGAGTTTTCTCAAGACATCTCCACCGAGGGCTATCCGAAATACTACCTGCAAAATTTCCATTACCAAACCAACGGCTATCTGAGCGACAGCTCGGCTGAGCTTTATGACCTGCAGGTGGAGCTGCTGTTTGGGGGCACAGCGGACGCGATGCGCCGTCGGGTGATTCGCCTGCTCAAAGATGCCTTGGATCCCACCTTGGTCAGCCCCCACATCCTCGATGTAGCCTGTGGCACGGGGCGGATGCTGCGCTTGCTGCGGGGATCCCTGCCCAAAGCAGCTTTGTATGGCCTGGATCTTTCCCCCGCCTATCTGCGCAAGGCCAACCGACTGTTGCAGGAGCTGCCGGGGGAGCTGCCCCAGCTTATCCGCGCCAACGCCGAGGCCATGCCCTATGCCGACGCCACCTTCGATGCCGTTATCAGCGTTTTTCTCTTTCATGAGCTGCCTGGCCCGGCCAGACAAAATGTCATCAACGAGATGAGTCGGGTGGTGAAGCCAGGGGGCGTGGTGGTCATCTGCGACTCGGTGCAACTGCTGGATTCGCCAGAGCTGAAGGAGACGATGGAAGCCTTTATGCAAACCTTCCACGAACCCTACTACCGCGACTACATCCACGACGATCTGGGGGTGCGCCTGCAACAGGCAGGCTGTGCGGTGCTGCGCCGAGAAACTCACTATGTCAGCACCTACACCCTAGCCCGTAAAGGTTGAGCGCCCCTTCCACAAGCTTAAGAGGAAGAGTAAATCGGCGGTCACTTGTCCAGAGGGTGTATAGTAGTTTTAGACACGAAACCTTGGATGAGAAGACGGGCCACTAACTGGATAACCCTTGGGTGCAAGTCCGTCTAAGATCTTTTTCTTGTACTTAGGCTCATGTCCCACCCCCATGGATCCCTCCGCGCCGGCATTACTGCTCTCAAGCAGGAGCGCTACCTGGAGGCGATCAACCTTCTCGAGTCCTTCTGCTACTGCTGTTCCATCCAAGAGAGACAAGAGAGTTTGTCCCGCCGCCTGAGCGAGCGCAATGGCTCGAGGGCAGATCCGGAAGAATGCGTTTTGGCTCGTGTAGCTCTGATCATGGCATATCAGGGCAGTGGTGACTTGGAACGCTCAACTGCCCTTTGCCAAGAGCTGTTGGAGGAGAAGGAAACTCCTGAGTCCGCTTCCTGGGCTCGGGAATGGGCAGCTCAGGCTCTACCTACCCTCAAGCAGGCTTCAGAACATTCCATGCCCCCTGAGGAAGTCATGGCGCGGCTACCCGTTCTCCGGCAGTTGGAAGACTGTCAGCCGCTGTGTAGCTCCCGCGATCCGGCTCCGCATCTGCTCAAATCTGCCTCTCTCTGAGGGAGAGGATCTGCAAGGAGCGGTGGACGCCCGGCTCTAGCCTTTATTCTCAACACAGTTCCACAGCAATCTTATGTCTGCTGCCGAACCGACTACCTATCATTTTGTCGTTGCCAGCCTGTCTTTCTTACGTTCTGAGCCTCTGGAAGAGGTGCTGGAGGAGCGTCGTCGATACTGCGAGGAGCGCCATTGCCCTGTCGATTTCTTCTGGGTGCCCCAGCCGGCCTTCATGGAAGCTCCAGAGTTAAAGCCCCTGCGGGACAAGTTGAAGGAGCCCCTGGGGGCAGTGGTATCCACCAACGCGGATTTTATTCGTTGGCTGAGCCTGCGCTTAACCTTTGTAGAGAAGGGCAGCTTTGTGGCTCCCAGCGAGTCGATCCCGGATCCCTTGCGCTCCTTGTCTGCCGCAGGAAGCTAGGCCTGCCGATTCCCAAGATTTGGGTTGGTGGATTGGAAGGCGGGCCAAGATAAGATCGGGGCACCCCATTTCCACTTTTGTTTGCTGACGGGATCCCATTCTGTTGTGGGGCCGACGTCGGGGAAATGGGCAGGTCACCTGGGGAGCATGATGACTTTGGAGCAACGATGGGGCTGGCCGGAGGGAGGGGCAGGGATCTGCCACCCCAGTTCCCCTCTCCAGAATCCCCCACCTGCGTCAACGCCAACTTGGGGTCTGAAGTCAGAAGCTCTCTTGCCTGAGCCGACAGCAAGCCCCGCCCTCAGCTCGCCGGAGTGTTCTCCTGGGGATCCCCTGCCGGAGCCACCTCCTGAGGATCCCGAAAAAGGGCAAAAGGAAGAGGAAGATCAAGGTCTGGCTGAGCCGGGCCTGAGCAACTTTGTAACCGTGCTGCGCCGGCGCAATTTCCTGCTGCTGTGGATGGGGCAGGCGTGTTCCCAGTTGGCGGACAAGGTGTTGTTGGTGCTGCTGATTGGGTTGGTTGCCCGCGAATTTCAGCCGGAAGGGGCTTCCATCAGCGGTTGGGTCTCGGCCATCATGCTGGCTTTTACGCTGCCGGCGATGCTATTGGGCAGCCTGGCAGGGGTATTTGTGGATCGCTGGCTGAAAAAAGGGGTGTTGGTGCTCTCCAACCTGGGGCGCGGGATCCTGGTGCTGCTGTTGCCGCCGCTGCTCTGGCTCAGTGCCGGGCGCGACCTTTGGCCGGGGATCCCCTTGGGGTTTGCGGGGCTGTTGCTGGTGAGCTTTGCCGTCTCGGTTCTGACCCAGTTTTTTGCTCCTGCCGAGCAGGCGACTTTGCCCCTGATCCTGCCGAAGCGAGAGCTGCTGGCGGCCAACTCCCTGTACACCACCACGATGATGGCTTCGCTGATCGTCGGGTTTGCTGTGGGGGAGCCGCTGTTAACCCTGGCAGATCGTTGGGTACGCCATTGGTTGCCGGGCTGGGAAGTGGGGCCGGAGCTGTTGGTGGGGGGAGCCTACCTCTTGGCGGGATCCCTGCTATTGCTGCTGCAACCCCGCGAGAAGCTAGAGCCCCGGCGTTGGGAAGTCCCCCACCTCTGGGAAGATCTCCGCTTGGGCCTGCAATATGTCAGCCAGATGCCCCTGATCCGAGCTGCCTTGGTGCAGGTGGTGGTGCTCTACTCGCTGTTTGCGGCGCTGGCAGTGTTGGCGGTGCGCATGGCCGAAGTGATGGCAGAGCTGAAGCCAGATCAGTTCGGAGTGTTGTTGGCCGCTGCCGGCCTGGGCATGGGGATCGGCGCCTTTTGGGTGGGCCATACGGGCCGACGGGTGAGCCGCCGCGCCTGGATTGGGCTGGGATCCCTGCTGCTCTGTGGGGCTCTGGCAGCCCTCTCCTGGACGACCCACTGGTTGCTGCCCAGCTTGGGCTGGATTGCCCTGTTGGGCTGTGGCGGGGCTCTGGTGGCGGTGCCGATGCAAACCTTGATCCAAGAGGAAACGCCTGACCATCTGCGGGGCAAGATCTTTGGGCTCCAGAACAACGCCGCCAACATTGCCCTCAGTTTGCCGCTGGTGTTTACGGGATTGGCAGAAGCCCGCCTTGGCCTTCCCTGGATGTTTGTGGCCCTGTCTGTTCTGGCGGGGCTGGCGGGGCTGTACACCTGGAGCCTATTGGGCAGAGAGGCCCCCTAAATCCTGCCGCAGCGCGAGGTTGGATATCCTCTTCCGAGGGGACGGGCCAAGGCAGGAGCTAACTCTGCTACTCTTGTAGAGGTTTAAGAATCGAGACTCCCTTTGCAGCTAAGCGTTTCAGCTCCGCGGGGATCCGCCCATGCACATCGCCTGGATAGGCAAAAAAACACCTTTCTGTGGCAACGTCACCTATAGCCGCGAGGTGACCAACGGCCTTTTGGATCGGGGACATCAGGTTAGCTTTTTTCACTTCACCAACGACGGCCAATCGCCCGCTCTGGATCCTGGAGGTGAAGGCTGGAGGGCGGAGCTGGATCGTCGAGACGTTTCCCTCCCCTGTCTGTACAAGTCGCAGATTTACACGATCCCGGCCCCCAACGCCAAGCGGTTGCTCACCCAGGCCCTCAAGGAATTGCAGCCGGATCTGGTACATGCCTCCTTGACCATTTCTCCCATCGACTTTGTGCTGCCGGAGATCTGTGCTGAGCTCAACCAGCCGCTGGTGGCCACCTTCCACCCGGCCTTCGACCGGCGGCGGCGCAACATCGCCTCTCGCACCCAATACTTGGCCTACCAGCTCTACGCCCCGTGTTTGGCCAACTATCACCGCACCATCGTCTTCTCGGAAACGCAACGGGAGATCTTGGTCAAACTGGGGGTGAGCCCCCAGCAGGTGGTGGTCATTCCCAATGGTGTGGATGTGGACAAGTACGCGCCTGGGCCCTCCACCCTCAAACAGCGGTTGGGACTGGAGCGGATCTTCGTCTATCAGGGGCGGGTCTCGCCGGAAAAAAACCTGGAGGCCCTGCTCAAGGCTTGGAAACACGCCCAAATGGGGGAGAAGTGTGGTCTGCTGATCGTGGGGGATGGGCCACTGCTCAACACCCTCAAGCCCTGCTACACCCTTCAACATGGGATCCACTGGCTGGGCTATATTGCCGACGAGCAGCAGCGCATCGAGATCTTGCGAGGGGCTGATGTGTTTGTTTTGCCCTCCTTGATCGAGGGGCTCTCTTTGTCGCTGCTGGAGGCGATGGCCTGTGGGGTGGCAGCGGTAGCCACCGATGTCGGCGCTGATGGAGAGGTTTTGGCCGATGGAGCTGGGATCCCGCTGGATCCGACACGGGTGACAGCAGAGCTGCAAACGCTGCTGCCTTTGCTGCGGGATCAACGGGAGTTTACCCAACTGCTGGGGATGAAGGCCCGCCAGCGGGTGCTGGAGCGCTATACCCTCAGCCACAACCTCAGCCAGGTGGAACAGCTCTACCGAGAGCTGTGCCAGGGATCCCGTCAGCATCGCTGGGTGTGAGGGATGAGTGTGATGAAGCTTGTGATATTTTTGCTAAGCTGTTTCGTTACGTTTCCAAGGGATTAACGCCAGTCTTCCCGATGGATGATCACAGCCCCCAAAAGGCCGTTTTAGGGCAGCCCCCTGCCGGGCTGTCAGATTCTTTGTGGTCAGAGTCCTTGCTGGCCCAGGATTCGGGCAAAAATCCCCTCCCCCCCAATGCTCCGTCGCTGTCGCCCACGGACAATTCGGGGGACTTGCGCTCAGCTCAGACCGGCCAGGATGAGGATCCCACCTCTTCAGGTGCCGTTGCGTCCGATGATAGAGAGCTGCCGGAGGTCAAGCCGGCCATTGTGCCTGCCCCTGCAATGCCGGATCGGGTGGCAGAACTGGAGAGAGAACACCATCGGATGCAGTATCTGCTGGCGTGGCTGGCTTTTGCTCTGCGCTCTTTTAACAACTTGAACCAGATCCTGGAGCTGACGGCTTTTGTGGCCAGCCAACTGACCGATGCCGAAGGCGGAGCCCTGGTTTTGTTCAATCCCAACGGCACCATCCAGTTGGATCAACTGCATTGCTCTGATCTCAATCACCGCGAGCAGATTCGGGCTGAGATGGAGCAAATTACCCAGACCCTCTCGGCTCAAGAGCCCATTCTCAAAACGGAGGGATCCCTGTCTGTTAAGATCCCTGCCCTTGAACACCTCTTGGACGAACGGTTCCGCCAGAGCTTGGGGCCGGATGTACGCCTTTTCGGCACGCCGCTGCTGATTCGCAACTCTGTCCAGGGTCGCTTGTACGTCTTCAGCCGTCAGCCTGGCTACCACTGGGATGAACGTCGCCAACAACTGTTGCGCTTGGTCGCCGATCAGGCAGGGGTGGCCATCGAAAATGACCGCTTGACGGCAGCCTTGCGCCGCAAGATGGCCCTGGAAAAAGAAATGGAGATTGGCTCTTACATCCAGACCCAACTGCTACCTCGGGAGTGCCCTCAAGTCAAGGGGATTCGCTTGGCAGCCCGTTGCCGGGTGGCCAGCAAAGTGGGGGGCGACTACTATGACTTCATCAAGATTCCCGGCGAACGCCTGGAAACATCCGACTCATCTGAAGAAACGGCAGGCTTTCGCTTGGCCAT
Organism: Thermostichus sp. MS-CIW-34; assembly: GCF_054060435.1. Taxonomy (NCBI): domain Bacteria; kingdom Bacillati; phylum Cyanobacteriota; class Cyanophyceae; order Thermostichales; family Thermostichaceae; genus Thermostichus; species Thermostichus sp. MS-CIW-34. Next base: position 88,712 of record NZ_JBSSDE010000005.1, read on the forward strand.
CGTCATTGGGGATGTGATGGGCAAAGGGGTGCCCGCCGGCCTGTTGATGACCATGACCCGCGCCATGGTGCGGGCGGAGGCCCTCAACCGCCATTCGCCGGCCCGTGTTCTGCAACATCTGAACCGGGCCATGTACAGTGACCTGGAAAACTCCAATCGCTTCATCAGCCTGTTTTATTCGGAGTACGATCCCCGCTCCCATCGCCTCTGCTTCAGCAACGCGGCCCACAACCCCACCCTGTGGTGGCAGGCCCGCACCCGAGAAATTCAACCCCTGGACACAGAGGGGGCGCTGATCGGCTTGGAAGAAAACAGCCACTACTCGGAAAGCTGCGTGCAACTGCAACCCGGGGATGTGGTGGTGTACTACACCGATGGCTACACGGAGACAGCCAACACCCGCGGCGAGCGCTTGGAAACCTCTGGGCTGATGGACGCCATCCAGTACGCTGCCCGTCGCTACGACTCCCCCGAAGACATCTTGGAGAGCTTGTTTGAGCAGATGGATGCCTTCCGAGGCCGCCGGGGATCCCACCCTCTTCCCCTATGGCTGCCCGAGGATCCAGAGCTCCTGTTGCAGGACGAGATTTCCCTGCGGCCTGAGCCCGTGGACGACACAACGCTGGTGGTGTTGAAGGTGTTGCCCGACTCCGAGCCAGCCTAGCTAAAAAAGTTCAAACTCAGGGTTAATGACAGCAGGCCGCAACGCTCACAATAGCTCAAGCAAGCTACTCAACGCTACTGGGCTGGGCAGCAACGGTGGGTTGGTTGACGTGGTTTTGCCGGACTACTAGGCTAGTTGGTTAGTTCTGGCATGCGTTCTGCATGGGCTAAAGCCTGCTCCAGCTTTAGTCTGTGTGGCTCTCTCAGAGAGCAAGGAGCGGCTACCTGCAGCTTGCGGGGAAGTCACGCCTGTGGAGATCCCTCTGGCGGGGCAGTGGGGGTGATCTCTGCTGCCAGCCATAGTTCGTTAAGGCAGGAAGAAAGCAGAAGCGCGGCAGACGCTGAGCACTCCGCGCCGCCGGTGCGAGTGGAAGTGTTTGTTGGCGTTTCGTAGGTCTTTCAGAGCGGTACGCTCTAGCTGGTGGAGCTACCAGGTTGGCTGCACTGTGTTATCTACACCTGAGGTACAACCATGAACTTCTCTCCTTCTGGGTCTGAAACCGCCTCGGTTTACTTGCCGGCTCCCGCGGCTTTCCAGACGGAAATGATTGTCGGGCAGGTGTTCCGACAGGATGTGCTGGGCGATATCCGCAAGGGTTGGAATGGCTTTGTGGAATCGGGCCAAATTTGGGCGCTTTTGATAGGGATCGTGGCGGGCTACATGCTCAAGAGCATCACCAGCTCCCACTAGAGCCTTGTCGCCATTGCTCTAGCTGGATCCAGTTGGCCTGAGCCGGCGGGGTTTTGGCCGTCGGTATTTGGTTTTTGTGCTTTTTCTTCTGCAGCGGGGTCTTTCTTCCCATTCTCCCAGTTCCCAGCCGATGTCTGAGCCGACGGTAACTTCCACCCCTCGCCCCTGGAGCCAACGCTTCGAGGGATCCCTGCACCCTGCCATCGCCCGCTTCAACGCCAGCATCGGCTTCGACATCCGCCTGCTGCCCTACGATGTGGCCGGATCCCTGGCTCATGTGCAGATGTTGGCCGCTTGTGGCATCCTGACCCAGCAAGAGGCCGACCAGATCCGGTGGGGATTGGAGCAGATCCAACAGGAAGCGGCTGCCGGCACCTTCCGGCCCGATCCAGAGGCAGAGGATGTCCACTACGCCGTCGAGCGTCGTTTGGTGGCTTTGGTGGGGGAAGTGGGAAAAAAACTGCATACCGGGCGCTCCCGCAATGACCAAGTGGCCACCGATCTGCGTCTCTATCTGCGAGATCAGATCGATCACCTTCGTCAAGCCCTCTGGGAGCTGCGCGGAGTTTTGTTAGACTTGGCCGAGCGGCATCTGGAGACAATTCTGCCCGGCTACACCCATCTGCAACGGGCTCAGCCGATTAGCTTGGCCCACCACCTCTTGGCCTATGAAGAAATGTTCTGGCGAGACTGGCAACGGCTGGGGCGGGTGCGGGAAGAGGTGAATGTCTGCCCCCTCGGATCCGGGGCTTTGGCCGGCACTTCTCTGCCCATCGATCGGCAGCTCACCGCCCATCTGCTGGGATTTGAGCGGATCAGCGCCAACAGCTTGGATGCCGTCAGCGACCGGGACTACCTGGTGGAGTTCCACGCTGCCGCCAGCTTGATTTTGGTGCATCTCAGCCGCCTCTCGGAAGAGATGATCCTCTGGGCTTCCCAGGAGTTCGGCTTTGTCACCCTCACCGATGCCTGTGCCACCGGCTCCAGCCTCATGCCCCAGAAGAAAAATCCCGATGTGCCGGAGTTGGTGCGCGGCAAGGCGGGGCGGGTGTTTGGCCATCTCCAGGCTTTGTTGGTCACCTTGAAGGGGCTGCCGCTGGCCTACAACAAAGATCTCCAAGAAGACAAAGAGGGACTATTCGACACGGTCGATACCCTGAAAGCCTGCCTAGAGGCGATGACCCTTCTGCTGCGGGAAGGGATCCAATTTCAACCTGAGCGCATGGCGGCTGCTGTGCAGGAAGATTTCTCCAACGCCACCGATGTGGCCGACTACTTGGTGCGCAAAGGGATCCCCTTTCGCACAGCCCATGATTTGGTGGGGCAGATTGTGCGCATTTGTTTGGCAGAGGGGATCCTGCTGCGGGATCTGCCCTTGGAGCGCTGGAAAACCTTCCACCCGGCCTTTGAGGCGGACATTTTGACGGCCATTGAGCCCCGCCAGGTGGTGGCCACGCGGCTCAGCGCCGGGGGAACGGGCTTTGCTGTGGTGCGAGAAGCCCTGCAACGGGCCCAGGCCCGCCACCAGCAGCCAGAGCCATCGGAAGAAACTCCACAAACTTAAACTGAACTCAAGGAGAGTTTGCAATTCTTGGGTTCTTCTCGCCAGTGTGTGCCATCCTGAGGTTCTCAGCCATCCAACGCAACTCCCAGCCTGTTGGCCTCTTCCCTGGGTATCGTTCCATGTTGGATAACCTCACCGCCCACGTCCTCGAAAATGCGGCCAAGCGTCGCTGGCGGGAACGCGCCTACAGCCGATTTTTGCAAGATTGGCGACGGCAAGTGGTGCTGCTGCGCCGTCAACGGGCCGGCGAATTTGGCCCACCCCTGGGGGATCCCTCTTGTGTTTTCAGTGCCCACTCGGCCTGGTTGCGCTGTGCCGTCCATCCGCAAGGGCCGTGCCAGGGTTGCCCCCACTATGCTCCTGTCGCCCCTTCAAAGCCAGAGCCACCTCTGGGTTCACTCGATGGACGGGTCTGACCGCGCCACACTGGTGGCCGAACATTTTCAGCAGCGGCGGCCTCTGCGGAACGGCCTGCCCGTTGCGCCCCAATGGCATCCGCTGTAGCTAAGTTGAGGGATCCCCGGCCAACTTGTGCCAGAATAAAAGAACGGTAACTCCATCGGCAAAGGCGAGATTCATGGCCCTCTACCTCTCGGCAGACCACCTTCACAGCATCCGCCAGCACGGCGAACAAGCCTTTCCCCACGAGAGCTGCGGCATTTTAATTGGGGAAATCCGGGGATCCGACAAGATCATCCACGAGCTTTGGTCGGTGACCAACACCTGGGATCAAGCGGAAAACCCTCTGGCAGACGGGGAATCCAGCCGCCGCCGCTTTTTGATCGATCCGGCGGATTTCAAGCGGGCCAACGACCACGCGGTGCGCAAAGGGCTGGGGATCCTGGGCACCTATCATTCCCATCCCAACCATGCGGCCATTCCCTCCGAGTTTGATCGGCAGCATGCTTTTCCTTGGGGCTTTTCCTGTGTGATCGTCAGTGTGCGCGAGGGCAAGGCAGAAGAGGTGGTGAGCTGGGTTTTGGATGAGCAGGAGCAGCCCCAACGGGAGCCGATGCAGATGCTGGAAGACATTCGCATCCCCCCGCTCCCGGCTTTGGCAAGCTAGAGTCGTTTGGGCTTTGCCGCTGTTTGAGGCTGAAGTTCACGGCTAAGTTCAGTTGGGATCCTTGAAAGCTGGGATGGGCGCCACCGGAAAAAGCGGTAGTCTAGTGCTGAACCTTGTCTGTAACATAGCTGAATCCTCAAAGTCAGTAGACAGCCCCAACAAGATCGACAAACGGATAGGTCAGCCCAGATCCTCTGGATCCTCAAAAGTCTCCAGTAGATATCCAAGATCTCTCCCCGAACTCCCATGGCAACCAAAGTTCTGATCCCCTCTCCCCTGCGCCCCTACACCGACAACCTGGAAGCTGTCGAGATCGAGGGCAGCAATGTTGGCGAAGTGATGGGCAACCTCATCGCCCGCTATGGCGAGCTGAAGCGCCACCTCTACACCGAGGATGGGAAGCTGCGCAATTTTGTCAATGTCTACCTCAACGACGAGGATGTGCGCACGTTGCCCCAAGGCAACAACACCCCCGTGGGAGAACAAGCCGTCATCAGCATCGTTCCCGCTATTGCTGGAGGGTTGTGAGCATGTTGAACCTGGATACCAGCCAAGTTAGCCTCTCCCGCGAAGAGATGGAGCGGTTTTCTCGACATTTGATCCTGCCCGAGGTGGGCCTAGAAGGACAGAAGCGGCTGAAAGCGGGCAAAGTGCTGTGCATCGGCACAGGCGGCCTTGGCTCGCCCCTGTTGCTGTACTTGGCGGCAGCCGGCGTGGGGCGGATCGGCATTGTCGATTTTGATGTGGTGGATGTGTCCAACCTGCAGCGGCAGGTGATCCACGGCACCTCCTGGGTGGGCAAGCCGAAGGTGGAATCGGCCAAGAACCGCATCCTGGAGATCAACCCCCACTGTCAAGTGGATGTTTACAACACCGCCCTGAAGGCCCACAACGCACTGGAGCTGTTTGCCAACTATGACGTGATTGTGGATGGCACCGATAACTTCCCCACCCGTTACCTGGTGAACGATGCCTGTGTGTTGACGGGCAAGCCCAATGTCTACGGCTCGATCTTCCGCTTCGAGGGACAAGCGACGGTCTTCAACTACGAAGATGGGCCCAACTACCGGGATCTCTACCCCGAGCCGCCCCCACCAGGACTGGTGCCCTCCTGCGCCGAAGGGGGAGTGTTGGGGATCCTCCCCGGCATCATCGGTGTTATTCAAGCTACCGAAACCGTGAAGATCCTGCTGGGCGTGGGCACAACCCTAAGTGGGCGGCTGCTGCTTTACGATGCCCTGAACATGAGCTTCCGGGAGCTGAAGCTGCGCAAGAACCCCGCCACTCCTCCCATCACCCAGCTTATCGACTATGAGCAGTTCTGCGGGATCCCGCCAGCCCAAGCCACAGAACAAGCTGGCCAGACAGAGATCCCCGAGATCACTGTGGCCGAGCTGAAAGCGCGGATGGATGCTCACCAAGACTTTGTGTTGGTCGATGTGCGCAACCCAAATGAGTGGGAGATAGGCCGGATCCCTGGTGCTCACCTGATCCCCCTGCCCCAAATTGAAAACGGCGACGGGGTGGAGCAGGTGCGTCGCCTCCTTAACGGCTCAGAGCTGATCGTCCACTGCAAGAGTGGGGCACGCTCGGCCAAAGCCCTGAAGATCCTACAAGCTGCTGGGATCCAAGGAAAAAACCTGCGCGGGGGGATCCTCGCCTGGGCAGAGGCTTACGATCCCTCGATTCCCAAGTACTGACCCTGTCTTGGGATCCCTAGCTGTTGCCCGGTTTGCTCTAGCATAGATCCGGCAGATCCGGTGCCCAGAGCCGGCTGTGCCAGGTTTTCCCTTTTTGCGTCCCCTTTTCCATGAGCGCCATCCCGCAGGCCGAGACAGAAACGATCTTCCACTCCATCCCCGAAGCCCTCGAAGACCTCAAGTGTGGTCGCATGGTCATCGTGGTCGATGACGAAAACCGAGAAAACGAAGGGGATCTGGTCTGTGCTGCCCAGTTTGCCACGCCCCAAGCTATCAACTTCATGGCCACCTACGGGCGGGGCCTTATCTGCCTGGCCATGCAGGGATCCCGCCTCGATGAGCTGAAGATCCCGCTGATGGTGGGGCAGAACACCGACAGCAACCAAACTGCCTTCACCGTCAGCATTGATGCTGGGCCAGAGGCTGGAGTTTCCACCGGCATTTCCGCTGCCGATCGCTCTCGCACCATTCAGGCGGCCATTCACCCGCACACGCGACCGGAAGATCTGCGCCGGCCTGGGCATGTCTTTCCGCTGCGGGCACGGGAGGGCGGAGTACTCAAACGGGCTGGCCATACGGAAGCAGCGGTGGATCTGGCGATGTTGGCCGGGCTGTATCCGGCGGGGGTCATCTGCGAGATCCAAAACCCAGACGGCTCCATGGCCCGCCTGCCCCAGTTGATCGAATATGCCCGTCAGCACGATTTGAAGATCATCACCATCGCCCACCTCATCGAGTACCGCTTGCGCACCGAACAACTGGTTCACCGAGAGGCTGCCGCCACCCTGCCAACGGAGTTTGGCCAGTTTCGGGTTTACGGCTACCGCGATAGCCTCAACCAAGTCGAGCACCTGGCCCTGGTGAAAGGGGATCCGGCCCAATTTGCCGCTGAGCCCGTCCTGGTGCGCGTCCATGTGGAGTGTCCCCTAGGGGATGCGCTGGGATCCCTGCGCTGCGATTGTCGCCGCCAATTGACAGCGGCCCTGAAGATGATCGACCACCAAGGCAAGGGGGTACTGGTGTACCTGCGCCGGCAAGAGCAGGAGCTGAGTCTCATCGAGCAAATCAAGTCCTACGCCCGGCAAGATCTGGGACTTTCTGAAACCGCGCCACCGGTGGCGATGGACTTGCGCGATTACGGCATCGGCGCCCAGATCCTACGGGATGTAGGGGTGCGCAAAATGCGCCTGATCAGCAACACCTCTCGCCACATCAGCGGCTTGAAAGGATTTGGCCTGGAAGTGGCCGAGCGCGTGCCCCTGCTGGTGGAAGAGCCGGATCTCAATTTGCATGTGGAGCCGTCCTGTTCCCTGAAACTGTTGCTGCACGACGCTGGCGCAACCGATTCCGGCTCAAGCCTGTAGCGCGTTGTAGGGCCGAGGGCTATGGTGGAACAAAGACTGGGGTGCAGCCGGCTCGCCATCCACCACATAAGCCTTGGATCCCCAGCCCCAGAAAGACCAGAAAGGACGTTCGGGCCCCGATGGAGCCGTCATTGCTATGCGACGCTTCCGCGCTGGTGACAGGGGTGCGGAGCACTGGCGCGCCGGTAGGAGGGAGTCCCTGGCTGTCGGGCTCAACAGTTGCTTCGGCAAGACGGGAATGTCGGATCCCACCTGCGACCACACTTCATAGCCCTGAGGGCGCACCACTACCAGGCTGATCAGGGATCCGTGATCCATGTCGTAGCGGCAACTGGCGATGGCCTCTTGCAGCCGCGAAAAGCTCCGGTTGAAAACATAAAAATGGTTCTGGAAGCGGATGGCCTCCCAGAAACCTTCCCGTGTAACCGCCACATAGTCGTGATCGGCGGAGGCGTAGTCAAGGATCACCATACGTGTAAAGACTGATCAGCGATGAATCAAAGTGAGTAAGCTTTTACCGTATTTCCACTTAAACACGATATCGGGCAGCCTGTCATCCGCAAAATGGCTCACCTGCAACAAGGCTTAATGCGTTTCTTTGCCTTGCAAACTGCTACTGCTTGCGTCCCCATCTCCTCCGGCTCCAGGGATCCCACCCAGTTCCCGTCGCAGCTCGGCCATGGCTGCTTCTCCGATGTGGGGGGTGGCGCAGACTAGGTTGGGTGTGCGGATTAGATCGGCTCGGGCTTGGCGCACCAAGACCCGCAGGGTGGGGTAGCTGGCCTCATCGCAAATCAGCGTATGGGCGCGGCGGATTAGGGATCCCACCCGTTCCGTATCCGAGATCACTGCCGTCAGCACCAGCAGGTCTCCCCGCAGACTGTAGACAATCACCTCGGCAACCTCCAGCAGGGCAGTGCTGATGCTCACCAGCCCCAGACAGGCGTAGGAAGGCAATTGGCGGATCAGGGCAATTTCGCGGGCGTAGTCGGACACCTCCACTGTCAGAACACGGGCCCCCCGGGGTTGGGCAATGGCCTCGACGGCGCTGAGAAAATAGTGCAGCGTCACCACAGTGCCGGAATGGATCTGATCCAGGACGGTGGCCAGATCCTCCAGGGGCACCAACTGGACCCGGATGCCCAGAGTTTGCTGGATTTGCTGGGCCATCAGTTGTCCTGTACCCAAATCCCGGTTGGGCACACACACCAGCACTTGAGCACTGCAGCGCAACCGCCAATCGATCTCCGCTAGCAGCAGATCCCGCACCTGCTCCAAAGAAAACCCCTGCTGCAGCAGCTGGTCGATGCCCTGGCGCACCTGCTCCAGGACCTGTCGGGATCGATCCAGGTTTCCCCCCAGGCCGCGAGAGTAGTTAACCACCTGGCGGGCGGAGCGGCTCACGTAAATGCCAGATCCAGCGCGGGTTTCCACCAGGCCCATGGCCTCCAATTGGCGGTAAACCTTGTGGATGGTGTTGCGATGCAGGCCCGTTTGCATAGCCAATTGACGGGTGCTGGGCAGGCGGCAGCCGGGAGGAAACTGCCCACAGGCAATGGCGAAGCAGAGCAAATTAAAGAGCTGCACGGAGCCAGGGATCCCACTCTCCGGCTGGATGGAAATGCGCATCATGGCCCGTTTTTCTCCCTTTGACAACGCCGTTGCGAGCCCGTTTCTGGGCTACGTAAGAATCCCTCGACTTCAGTCGGCGGGAGTGTCAACTGCCTGCAAGATAGCGCCGACGCCGGATAGACAAGCTCCAGAGGAGATCGGGATTGAGAGCCCTATTCGGGGATGCGGTGCATCCGGCTGGGATCCCAACTTAAAGTCACCTCCGTCCCTTCCGGCAACTGCTGCAAATTCAGGCCGGGGTTGGGTTGCACAGCCAAAAGTTTCACCTCACAGCCCGACACCCATACCTGATAGCGAATGAAAGCCCCTAGATAAGCAGTGTCGCAAATCCGTCCCCGCAAGCGGCAGTGGCCATCGGGGATCCCTTCTTCAGATAAGTCAATCCGAATGTGCTCCGGGCGCAAAGCAAACAGGGCCGCTTCTCCCACGCATCGTTCCGCCAGGGATCCCTCGATCAAGTTGGTTTGGCCGATAAAACCGGCTACAAACCGGGTGGCAGGTCGCTCGTAGAGCTCTGCCGGGGATCCCACCTGTTCGATGCGCCCGCGATTGAACACGGCAATACGATCGCTCATGGTCAGGGCCTCTTCTTGGTCGTGGGTGACGTACAAAAAGGTGAGACCAAGGCGGTGTTGTAGGGCCTTGAGTTCAAACTGCATCTGTTGGCGCAACTTCAAATCCAGCGCCCCCAAAGGTTCATCCAGCAAGAGCACCTGCGGTCGGCCAACCAAAGCCCGCGCCAAGGCCACCCGTTGCCGTTGCCCCCCTGAAAGTTGGCTGGGTTTACGGGATCCCAGATCGGGCAGTTGTACCAGCTCCAGCGCCTCTTGCACTCGCTTTTGGCGCTCCTTCGGCGGTATGCCGCGGATCATCAAGCTGTAGCCAACGTTCTCCGCCACCGTCATGTGGGGGAAGAGAGCATAGTCCTGAAACACCGTGTTCACAGGCCGTCGGTAGGGCGGCAGACCCAAAACATTCTGGCCGTTCAATTCGATCTGCCCCTCATCCGGACGCTCAAAGCCCGCGATCATCCGCAAACAGGTGGTTTTGCCCGAACCCGACGGCCCCAACAACGTAAAAAACTCCCCCTGCTGCACCTCCAAATCCACCCCGTCCACCGCTTGGATCCCGGAAAAGTTGCGGCTGACCCTCCGCAAACGAATGGCAGGCGGGGATCCCTCCTCTCTCCCGGCTTGGGCTTTGGCGGAGCTGACATCAGAGGCGAGGACAGATTCGGCAACCATATCGACACAGGCAGCAAATGAACCCATTATGAGGGATCCATTTACAGAGGTTGACAGGTCTCAGCAAGGCCGGAAAAGTCCCAGGCCAAGAGCAGAGATAGTGTGGCGCAATCGCCTGCGGTGAAAGCTCGCCGGAAACCCACCCGACCGGTCGCGAAAGCGGGCCGGAGACCTTGTTTTTGCATGGGATCCCTTGACCACTGGGGATCTGAGTCCCACCCTTGTTACAGAAATTTAGAATCGTTACAATAAGTTAGAATCTTTGCTCATCTTTGCATCGCAGGTTTTATCCTATGGCACCCTCTCAGCAGTTTCCCGTGCTACTCGCCTCAGCTTTGCGTCACGACAGCGTAACTCCGCGCTGGTCTCAGGTGGCGTGGACCGTTTTGCGGGTGGTGGCAGGGCTATTCATGATTCACAACGGCCTTGACAAACTGGCAGATATCGAAGGGTTTGCGACGGCTTATGTAGAAGTGATCGGGTTGCCCTTCCCGATCTTTTTTGCTTATGTAGCCGCCTATACCGAGCTGATTGCAGCCCCCATGGTGGCGCTGGGCTTGTTGACCCGCGGGGCAGCGTTGGGTTTGTTCGCCACGATGGCAGTGGCCATGTTCCATCACATTAAGGTGGCCGGCTTCAGCGTTCCCTACTTGGAGCTATCCGCCATCTACGCAGCGATCTTCCTGGCCTTTGCGGTGAATGGGGGGGGCTGGTTCTCTGTGGATCAGCTCTTGGTGAACGCAATCGAGTCGTGGCTGAACCGCTCCAGCCGGGAAAAGTTGGAGAGCTTGCAGTCTTCGTTGCAGGCCACGGAACGGGTAATTGCGCTGGGCGAGGAAGAGGCCGAGGCCGCCAAGACCACCGGATCCTGAGCTTTGGTGGCCATTCCCGATAGCGGCGAGGCTGCTCCTCTCTCCCTCTGAGAGAGAGGTTAGCTAAACCGCCGGGAAGCCCCGCACTCTCTGCAACAGCAGGAGGGTCGGGATGAAAGGCGTATATATCCTGTGCCATAATCAACATGGCTGTACAAAACGGCGTTGCCGGAATCTGGTACAGCTACGCGGTGGGACATCCCGTGTCTGCGCGTGGAGGGTTCTTGCAGTAGCTCCCCGATGAAGCGCGAAGCCCACGCTGTACCTGTAGGGTCAGTGATGGGAGTATGTCACCAGTGAGAGTCATCCTGCTAAATGCGGCTGGCGGCCCGCTCCATCAGGCGTTGGTGGGTGGAGCGCACAGGCTCTCCTGGCTTGGGTTGCCGCTGCACGTAGGTGCCATCAGGGCGCAACTCCCAGGCTTGCCGGTTGTCCGTCAGGCAGATGTCCAAGATCGCCTTGAGCTCCCGCTGCAACGCGGGATCCTCCACAGGGGTAACCACCTCAACCCGTCGATCCAGGTTGCGGGTCATGTAGTCGGCGCTGCCAATGAAGTATTCTTCCTGGCCGCCATTGTAGAAGTAGAAGATGCGGGAGTGCTCCAGGAAGCGCCCGATGATGCTGATCACGCGGATGCGTTCGCTTAGGCCGGGGATCCCGGGCTTGAGGCAGCACATGCCGCGCACAATGAGGTCGATCTCCACCCCGGCTTGGCTGGCCTCGTAGAGCAGCCGGATCATTTCCGGGTCGGTGAGAGAGTTGATCTTGACGATGATACGCCCCTGGCCCCCCGCTTGGGCATGGCGCATCTCGCGGCGGATCAGGGCTTCCATGCCTTGGCGTAGGGTTCTGGGGGCCACCAAGAGCTTGCGGAATTGCCGTTGCCGCGAGTAGCCCGTCAGCAGGTTAAACAACTCTGTAACGTCGTTGCAGAGGGTCTCGTTGCAGGTGAACAGGCCCAGGTCAGTGTAAATGCGGGCGGTTTTGGGGTTGTAGTTGCCGGTACCGATGTGGACGTAGCGGCGCAGGGATCCCTCCTCTTCCCGCACCACCAAAGCCAGTTTGCAGTGGATTTTCAGCCCCGGCAGGCCGTAGGCCACGTGGACCCCGGCTTTCTCCAGCTTTTTGGCCCAGAGGATGTTGTTTTCTTCGTCGAAACGGGCTTTGAGCTCCACCAGAGCGGCCACCTGCTTGCCGTTTTCGGCGGCCTGAATGAGGGATTTCACCACCGTCGAGTCGCCGGAGGTGCGGTAGAGGGTTTGCTTAATGGTGAGCACCTGCGGATCGTTGGCGGCCTCCTCCAGAAACCGCTCCACGCTGGCGGCGAAGGAATCGTAGGGGTGATGCACCAACAGATCCCCTTCCCGGATGACGGCAAAGATATCCACCGGCTCATCGCTGACCGAGGCAGTGCGCAGGCGGGGCGGGGTGACCGGCCCCCAAGGGGGATCCTTCAAATCGGGCCGATTCAGGCTGAGAAACGCCATCACCCCCCCCATACTCAAGAGGCCATCCACTTCGTACACCGAGTCACTGTTGAGGCGCATCTCTTCGCTGAGCCGTTGTCGGATGGCTGCCGGAGTTTGGCTGGCAATCTCCATGCGCACCACTGAGCCGAAGCGGCGCTTGCGCAGCTCTTCTTGAATGGCAGCCAGCAGATCGTCGGCCTCGTCCTCTTGGATTTCCAGATCGGCATCCCGGGTGATGCGGAAGGGGTAGTACTCCAGCACCTGCATGCCGACAAACAGCGCTTCCAGATGGTGGGCAATCACCTGATCCAGCGGCACAAAGCTCACCCCATCCCGCAGCGGCACAAAGCGGGGCAAGGTATTGGGCACCTTCACGCGAGCAAAATGCTCCTTGCCAGTCTCTGGATCCCGCACCACCACCGCCAAGCTGAGGCTGAGGTTGGAGATGTAGGGAAAAGGATGGCCTGGATCCACTGCCAAGGGGGTGAGCACTGGAAACAAACGCCTCTCAAAGTAGTCCCGCAGCTCCTGCCGTTCCGACTCGGCCAGCTCGGAAAAATCGCGGATGTGAATGCCCTGTTCCGCCAGCTTGGGCACCAGTTCCTGCCGGAAGCAAGTGTGCAATTTGCGAATCAGGGGGCGCAGGTGGCTCGAGATCTGCTGCAACTGCTGCTGCGGTGTAAGGCCATCCGGGGTTAGCACCAACACGCCCGTTTCCAACTGACGACGGATCACCGCCACCCGCACCATGAAAAATTCGTCCAGGTTGCTCTCAAAGATGGCCAGAAACTTCAGCCGCTCCAGCAGAGGTGTGCGCTCATCCAGGGCCTCGTGCAAAACCCGGGCATTGAATTCAATCCAGCTCAGCTCCCGGTTGAAATACTGCTCCGGCAGAGCATAGCCCTCTTGGATGGGTGTAGTCCGGATCCCTGGTTGTCCGGCATCAGGGGGGCAGCCCGTCGTGTCGGGGTTGCAGGGTGGCCAGGAAGGGTCAGTTTCCTTGGGACGCGGAGTCATGACGACAGAGGGCTGGGTTATCTCAAACACGTCAACAACAGCTGGAGCCGACCCAATCCTATCCTGCGGGGTTCTGCTTAGGCGAAGGAGAAGTGCCCAAGACGGGCTTGGGCGGACGTTCAGGCAACAATCCTTGAGAGCGCGTCAGAAGAATGACCTGGAGCAGGATCCCGATCAACAAAATGCGCAAAGGGCCAGCCCGGGTGGCCCACTGGGGCGGCAAACGGTTGGTGAGCCACTCGCTGCCCGACCACACCCCCCAAATCACCAGCGCTCCCAGCAAGGCGCCGCGATTGTTGCCACTGCCCCCTGCGATCAACATCACCCAAACGATGAAGGTGGCAAACTCCGGTTGAAAGGCTTCTGGGCTGATGAAATTGACAAAATGGGCGTAGAGGGCCCCCGCCAACCCCATGAGCATGGATCCCAGCACAAACGCTTGCAGGCGAAACTGGAGCACATCTTTGCCGGCAGCCAGGGTTGCCGGTTCATCCTCGCGAATGGCCCGCAGCACCCGCCCCCAGGGGGAGCGATAGGCCCGCTCCGCAGCCCAATAGACCACCGCCAAGATCAACAGCACCAAGCCCAAGTAGAGAAGGGTATCCTGACCTGGGATCCAGCCGCGAAAGGGTCGTGGAATGCGGGTAATTCCCCGTACGCCATTGGTCAGCCAGCCCTCATTTCTCAGGATTTGGCTGATGATCTCAGCAATGCCGATGGTGGCGATGGCCAAGTAGTCGGAACGCAGCTTCAGGGTAATCAACCCGATCAAAAAGGCAATCGCCCCGGCGACAGCCACAGCTATGGCAAAACCCACCCAAAAGGGCAGATTGAAGCCGCCCAAATGCTCGGCGCTTGGGGGTGTGGTGACAATGGCGCTGGCATAGGCTCCCACGGCAAAAAAAGCCCCCACCCCGATGTTGAACATGCCGGCGTAGCCCCACTGGATATTGAGGCCCAGCACCAGCACGCCGTAGATCCCCACCAAAATCAAAAAGAAAATGCCGTAGCTCAACATCAGACATCCCCCCCACCCGGGGATCCCAGTAATCCTGTGGGTCGGAAGATCAGCAGCAATACCAATATGGCGAAGGCCACCCCGGTTTTATAGGCCGGGTTGATCACCAAGGTCGAGAATTCTTCCGCCAGGCCGATCACCACTCCTCCGGCAATGGCCCCGTAAGGGCGACCGATGCCGCCGAGAATGGCCGCTGCAAAAATGGGCAACAATAGCCGCCAGCCCATGGTGGGGTGCAGCCGGGTATCCATACCCAGGAACACACCTGCTGCACAGGCCAAAGCTGCGCCGATGGCCCAAGTCCAGAGGACGATCCGCTCTGTATCAATGCCGGTAATCTTGGCCAGCTCAAAATTGTCGGCCATGGCCCGCATCGCTTTGCCCACCCGCGTGCGTTGTAAGAAAAGATGCAGGGCCACCACCAACAGGGCTGTTCCCACCAGGATCACTGCCCAATCGGGCTTGATGCGCAGCTCTCCAAGCCGCCACGGCAACTGGATCCCGCTGCGGTACACCTGATTGTTGGGCCCCCAGATGATCTGCACCAGGCTGCGCAGAATCAGGGCGGTGCCAAAAGAAGAAATGAGCAAGATCACTGGTGCCTCCCGGCGCAGGCGGCGATAAATGAGTTGGTCGATCCCAACTGCACAAAGTACCGTGGCCAAGGCTGCCGGGATCAGGCTCACCCCAATCGGCCAACCCAGCCCGACCAACGTCAGGCCGAAGTAGGCCCCCAGCGTCATCAGATCCCCATGGGCAAAGTTGGCAAAGCGCAAAATGCCAAAGGTCAGCGACACCCCAATTGCTCCCAGGGCGTAGATGCTGCCCAAGACAAGGCCGTAGATGAAAAGTTGCAACAGTTGGGTCACGCTTGCCCCCAAAAACACTTTGCCCTGATAATGCCACGGGTTTGCCGAGAGCGGGATCCGGCTCAGCGCAGCGGAAGGATACGGCTGATCGCGCCAGCGGGACGGAGTCCTAAGAAAGCTAGGGTAGGGGAGAGCGCCCACAAGGAAGAAGATCCATGCAGTCCAGGTCTTTGTCCATCCTCAGCTCCCTGGCAGCTTTGGCCCTGTTGAGCCTTGCCTGCGGAGCGCTGGAGCCATCCCCAGACAGGGATCCCACACCTGCGGATCCCATTCCCACTCCCCAGTTAATCTACGAAGACATCACCCTCACCCAGGCCAGACCGGATGGTGCCATTCTCTGGCGCTTACAGGCTCGCCTGGCCGAATATGAGTCCCCCCCAGAAAATGGTGCCGCTCCTGTGCAGTTGGGATCCGCCCATTTGCAGGCGGTTCAGGGGGAATTCTTCGACGAAGACAACCGCGCCATCCGCACCCGCGCCGAGCGAGGATCCGCGTACCCCGGCGAACGACGGCTGGAATTGACGGGTCAAGTCGAGGTGGAATCAGAGCGGGATAATCTGCGTCTGCAGGCCCAACGGGTGGAATGGCTGCCGGAACAGCGCCGCCTCCAAGCCGAGGGCCAGGTGAAAGTGGAGCTGTTGGAGGGCCAGGGATCCCTGTGGGGGGATCGGCTGCTCGTTGATTTTGGCCAAGCCCAGATGCAGTTGGAGAACTGGGATCCCACTCAGCCGGTGCGGGCAGAGTACCGGGATCCGGATCTGGAGCTGGCTGCCAGCCGTTTTCTGTGGCAATTTGGCGTCGGGGAAGTGCAGGCAGTAGGGTCTGTAGAGGTTTACGCTCCCTTACAAGCTTTGCGCCTCAGGGGCGAGCAGTTGCGGGCTCCCCTGCCTCTAACCGAGTTGCGCATATTGGGCAACGGGCAAGCCAAAGCCGAGCAAACCGGTCAAGAGCTGCAGGCCCAGGAGATCCGCTGGCGCATCGGCTCCACCCAGCTGCAGGCCCAGGGCAACGTGCGCTACCGCCAGCCCGGCCAGGCTTTGACTGTCAGAGGCAACCAAGGGATCCTGGATTGGCAGGCCAACACTGCTCGGATCCAAGGCAACAGCCAAACCCAGCTCACTTTGCCCTAAGGGGGGCTGGGGGGAAGCAGAAAGCTGGCCGAGAGCATGGCAGGATAGGGATACCTTTAAGGAAAAGTATCGGGTGAGTTGTGGTGAGCTTTGAGGACTCCGTCCGAGTGGCGCAAACAGGACATTCCCCCGCAAGGGCCGGCGCTGCTGCCGTAGAACGCCCCAACATCCTGCTGATCGTGCTGGATACCCAGCGGGCGGATCGTCTCTCCTGCTATTGGTCAGAAGCGGAGCGTGCCCGCCAAGTGCCCACCAGCCCCAACCTGGATCGGCTGGCCGCCGAATCCACCCTCTTCGAGCGGGCCATTGCCCCCGCCCAATGGACCATCCCCTCCCACGCTTCCCTGTTTACGGGGGAATACCCCAGCACCCACCAGACCGTCCAAGCAGATCTGGAGCTGAGCCCCGCCTTGCCCACCCTGGCAGAGCTGTTGCAGCTGAGCGGCTATACCACTGTGGGCTTTTGCAACAACCCTCTGGTGGGGATCCTGAAAAACGGCTTGCGGCGCGGCTTTGAAACCTTTTACAACTACGGTGGCGCTCTGCCCACCCGCCCCCCCGAAGGCACCCCCTTGCCCGCCCCCTTGAACCGCTGGCTGGCCGCCTACACCCAATTTTGGCGGCGGCTCTCCTATCCGGTGCAAAACGCCTTTGCCCGCTCCGACGCCCTCTTCCAGCTGGCGCTGCACCCCTGGTTTGCCTCCCTCTGGACCCGCCTGCTCAACTTCAAAGGCAACACCGCCGCCTCGATTGCCGACCTCAACCGCTACCTGCAGCAGATGGCCCGCCGCCGGTCGGATCCCGGAGCACGGCCCTTCTTTTGCTTTGTCAACCTGATGGAGCCCCATCTGCCCTACTGGCCGCCGGAGCCCTTTGTGCAGAAATACGCCCCCTATTTCAAAAGCAACCGCGAGGCCCGCGACTTTTTGCGCCAATACAACGCCCAGCCCTACCGCTGGATGGCGCCCCTGCCGCAGCCCCTTTCTCCACTGCAAGCGCAGGTGCTGCGGGATATCTACGATGCTGAGGTGGCCTACCAAGATCACCTACTGGGATCCGTCTTCGACACCCTGCGCCACACCGGCCTGGAGCAGAACACGCTGGTGGCCATCGTCGCCGATCACGGCGAAGGCCTGGGAGAACACGACTTCGTCGGCCACGCCTTTGTGGTCTACGAAGAGCTGATCCGCGTGCCCCTCATCCTGCGCTATCCCGGCCACTTCCCGGCAGGAAAGCGCATTGCCACCCCCGTTTCCACCCGCCGCCTCTTCCATACCCTCCTGGAAGCTGCCGGCTTTAGCCCCAACCTTTCCCCCAACGGTGCCCCCTGTGTCAGCCTCAAGCTCCGCCGCGAGGTCGCCCGCCTCAGCTTGGCCCGCACCTTGGCAGGGGAAGATCCCGAGCAGGGAACAGTGCTCAGCGAAGCCTTCCCGCCCCACCTCCTCATTCGGGCTATGGAAAGCCGTAACGACAGCCTGCTGCGGGCGCGTGCCTGTTACGACATCCGCCGTGCCCTCTATGAGGGGATGACCAAGCTCATCCAAACGGGGGATCGTCCCAGCCTCTACAACTTGGAGCAGGATCCAGCGGAGCTGCGGGATCTGCTCTGGGTCGGCAACGGGGATCCTGTCTCCTCTCTCCCTGATGCTGATCCGCAACGCTGTCACGACGGGTCGGCGGTGGAGACCGGCTGGCCCCAGGCTTGGCTGGCTCGCCTACAGCAGGGGCTGAGAACGTGGGTGAGCTGGGCAGAGTCCCGGCGGCCTAGCACGGCTCCTCGCAAGGTGAATGTGGAAAGCGATGCCGACTTGGTGCGGCAGATGCAAGAGCTGGGCTACTTGGAGTAGGCAGGGATCCCGCTATTCCAGCCCTCCTTCCTCCTCCCTGTGATCCCGCACATAGCCGTTTAGATCGTAGTCATCCATGTCATCCATCTCCTCCGGATCCGCCGTTGGCCAATCCTCATTTTGCCCGCCGATAATCACGCGGCTGAGGCCGATGTATTCCAGGCTGAGGGTGCGCAGGGCGTTGATCAACACATCCAGCGCCATCGCATCGGCGGTGCCCAGATCAAACCAGCAGCGGGCCCAGTTGTCCTTCTCTTCCAGGGATCCCATGTTGTGCATTAGGGAAGGCAAGGGCTCCGATTCGTTGGGATACTCCAGATAGCTCAGATCCACCTCGGCCTCTTGGGCCACCAGACGCTCGGCGTTAAATCCGCCCAGCTTGCCCAACACGTACCACGACTCCAGCACCTCGTTGAGGTACTCCAGCTCAGCTTCGACCGGCGGCTCGGCAAACTCAAACCAGATCCACAGATTTCCCGGATCGCACTCGCGAAACTCCACTTGCATGGACAGTTCCTGATACATTCACGCTGAACTCTCCTGAACATGGTTCAGGAAAGAAGCGATCGCATCCTGCCTATCTCTGTTCGCGTCAGCGGGACGGAGTCCAAACAGGAAGGCGGTATCCCGCAAAGCCCTGAGGAATACCCCCCGAGCGCTTTCCCCCTTCACTTCCCGGCAACCGTTGCGGTGGACTCAAGGATCAGGGGGAAACTTGGTCTACTATATCCCTCTCAATGACTTTTGCCAAACCGCCTAAAGCTCAGTAAATTCAGCAAAGTTCAGGGTTTTGGGGGTTAGAGGCATGCTCTGCTGCGGCCTAGCCTTTGATCATAGTCCGGCTCTGCTCGCCCGTTGGTCTGGGAATCCGTCCGTCAACACATCTTGCGGGCAGGGTGACTGCACAGAGCCGTGGGATCCCTCCTGCCTATGCCGAAGGACTCCATCCAAGTAGCGCGAACGGCGGTTATGAGGGACGCAGCGCAAGCGATCGCAGGGAAGCCAGTGGCAACCAGAGGGCTCTAAAGCATCCTATACTGTTGCGGCTGTCCGAATCACGAGGAACCTGCCGCTTATGTCTGAGCTTCTCCCTTTGCCTTCCCTCCAAGACCGGGTGGCTGTGGTCACCGGAGCCAGCCGGGGCATTGGCCGGGCGATTGCCCTGCACCTGGGGGCCATTGGAGCAAAAGTGGCGATCAACTACGCCCGCTCCGCTGCCGAAGCCGAGTCCCTGGTGGAGGAGATCGCGGCCCTGGGGGGAGAAGGGATCCCTGTGGCCGCCGATGTGTCTTGCCCAGAGGCGGTGGAGAGCCTGTTTGCCCAGGTGATGGAGCGGTGGGGTCGGGTGGATGTGCTGGTGAACAATGCCGGCATGGCCCGCGACACCCTGCTGCTGCGCATGAAGCCAGAAGATTGGCAGGCGGTGCTGGATCTCAACCTGACGGGGGTCTTTCTCTGCCTGAAGACAGCTGCCAAGATCATGGTGAAGCAGCGCCAGGGGCGCATCATCAACATCACCTCGGTGGTGGGCTTGGTGGGCAATGCCGGCCAGGCCAACTACAGCGCCGCCAAAGCAGGGGTGGTGGGCCTCACCAAGACAGCAGCTCGCGAGCTGGCCAGCCGCAACATCACCGTCAACGCCGTGGCACCGGGGTTCATCACCACCCAAATGACCGAAAAACTGGATCCTGGCCCGATTTTGGCGCAGATCCCCCTGGGGCGACTGGGATCCCCGGCAGAAGTGGCAGGGCTGGTGCGTTTTTTGGCGGCAGATCCGGCGGCGGCCTACATCACAGGACAGGTTTTCGCCATCGATGGCGGCATGGTGATGAGTTGAGCCTTCTACCACGCCAGGGCTAGGCCATCGGCACGAGGTTCGGAAGCTGCAATGAAGTGATCCCCATCCCGCAAGAGGATCTGTCCCCGGCCAAAAAGGCCGTAATCCTCTTCTGCCTCCACCACCTGCACTGCATGGCCGCGGGCGGAGAGTTCGCGCACCACCTGGGGCGGCACCGTGCTCTCCAGCGCCACCTGCGGGATCCCCTGATCCCACAGCACTCGCCAGCGGGGCGCATCCAGAGCCGCCTGGGGGTTCAGGCCGTAATCCACCAAATTCACCACCACCTGCACATGGCCTTGGGGCTGCATTGCCCCCCCCATGACACCAAAAGGGCCGAGGGGGATCCCTTCTCTGGATAGAAAAGCGGGGATGATCGTGTGGTAGGGGCGCTTGCGGGGGCCCACCTGGTTGGGATGGCCGGGCTCCAGGGTGAAACCCGTGCCGCGGTTGTGGAGAGCAATGCCCGTGCCCGGAACCAGCAGACCACTGCCGAAGCCATCGAAATTCGACTGAATCAAAGACACCATCAACTCACCATCAGCTGCAGCCAGGTAAACCGTTCCCCCCTCCGGCAGCCCTGGCTGGGCCAGGGGGATCGCCTCCCTCCCGATCAACTGCCGCCGCCGCTGTGCATAAGCCTTATCCAGCATCTGGGCAGGACTGACCCGCACATACTCCGGATCCGCCACCTGTCGGCTCACATCGGCAAAGGCCAGCTTCATTGCTTCAATCTGCAGGTGATAGCGCTCGCCGGCATCGTAGGAGATCCGACCCAGCTCAAAACCCTCCAAAAGGTTGAGCGCCATCAAAGCGGCAATGCCCTGCCCGTTGGGGGGGATCTCCCAGACGGTGTAGCCGCGGTAATCTGTATGGATGGGTTCCACCCAATCGGCCCGGTGCTGGGCCAAGTCAGCGGGGGACAGGAAGCCGCCCGTGGCCTCCGAGAAAGCCAGCAACTTCTCCGCCAGCTCCCCCCGGTAAAAACTCTCCCCACCGCTACGGGCAATCTCTTCTAGGGTTTGAGCATGCAGGGGGCTGCTCCAGCGCTCTCCAGCCCGTGGGGCACGCCCTTGGGGAAAGAAAACGGCCTTGAAGGCCTCGTGGCGGGGATCTGGCAGGGGCAAATAGATGGACTCCGCCGCCTGCCACAGTTGGGCCACCCGGGGAGAGACCGGAAATCCCTCTTGCGCCAGACGAAGGGCAGGCACAAACAGACGCTCGAACGGCAGCTTTCCCCAGCGCCGGTGCAAGGTCTGCCAAGCGGAAACTGCCCCCGGCACCGTCACCGCTAACCAATCGTAGGGGGGGATCCGCCCATAGTCCCGGTACCGCTCCGGCGTCAGGGCGGCTGGGCTGCGACCGGAAGCATTCAACCCGTACAGCTGACCCTCCTCCCCCCCCTCCCACACCAGAGCAAAGGCATCGCCGCCAATGCCATTGGAGGTTGGCTCCACCACCGTCAAAGCCACCGCCATTGCCACGGCTGCATCCACAGCATTGCCGCCCGCCCAGAACATCTCCATGCCCGCCATTGCCGCCAAAGGTTGGCTGGTGGCCACGGATCCCTGTCTGCCCATCACCACCCGTCGCCGCGAAGCAAACGGATAGCGATCCAGGGCCTGCCGCAAAAAAGTGGGTGCTGGCATATCGCTACGCGACGCTCTCGCGAATGGGCTGGGCTCCCTACACAGGCAGGTTATCGCTACGCGACGCTCTCGCGAACAGGAGTGCGGCCAACTCCGCAAAGCTGTCCACCACCACATCTGCCCCGGCGTGGCGCAGTTCCTCGGCGGTGAAAGCCGTCGTGAGGCCCACCGCAAAACAGCCAGCCCCCTTAGCGGCGCGGATCCCATGGGTAGAATCTTCAATCACCCAACACAACGCCGGATCCAACCCCACAGCGGCAGCCGTTTTCAGGTAAGGCTCTGGGTCGGGCTTGGCCCGCTGAATGTCTTCGGCGGTAATCACCGCGTCAAACCAGCGGTGCAGGTCGAAGCGCTGGAAAATCTGCGCTTGATCCCGGCGGATGGCCGAAGTGGTGACGGCCAGGGCAGAAAAGCGCTGGCGGCTGGCCGCCAAAAACTCCAGCACCCCCGGCACCAGGGGTACCTCTGCCAGCAGCTCGCCAAAAGCCTTGGCCTTTTCCTCGATCAAGCGCTGCACCAGCAGGGGCCGTTCTGCAGGTGGGGTGTCCGTCTGGTGTTGGACAAGGTACTCGAACATGTCGCGGTCGGTGCGCCCCTTGAACTGCAGGGAGATGGGGGCCAAATCCAGGGATAGGTGGCAGCGTTGCAGGGCAATGGCCCCGGCGCGGGCATGGATTGGTTCCGAATCCACAATCACCCCGTCCATATCGAAGAGCAAGCCGGCAGTCACGTCAGCCTTCCCCTGTTGTAGGCACAGCACTTTGGATTGCATAGACATTATCGCTACGCGACGCTTTCGCGAATGGGCAACCACGGGACAGGGATCCTCTTAACAACCCTACTGCCCCGTCTCCATCCCCCACCCGCAGAAGCGGCTGGTGATCTGCCAAATGGGATCCAACACATCGGTCAGGGCGTGGTCGCTCTCCACCGCCACCAGTTGGGCCCAGGGGCGACGGGCCACATAGTCTCGACTGGCTTGAATGGGGATGGTGTCGTCTTGGATCCCGTGCACAATTAGGGTGGGCACAGGCCGTCGTAACCCCCCATCCGGGTAGCGCTGGGCATCGGCGACAAAGCCGTACTCCAAAGGGAGAGGGCGGCCTTCTCCGTAGTGAAACACCATGAGCTGTCCGGTTCGCTGCCAAGTCTCCACCGCCTCTGCCCCCAGCCGCGGCAGCCAATGGCCTAAAAAGCCAAAAGCCGGCGCCAAAAGCACCAAGCGCTGCACGCAAGGTTGTCGTTCGGCAACCCAAGCAGCCACCAGGCCCCCCAAGCTAGAGCCGATGAGGGTGACAGGGGGGTAGTTCATCTCGGCAAGCTGGCTGGAAACCTGCTGGATCTGGCGGGTCAGGGTGAGCTGGGCAAAATTGTCCTGGTTCAGATCAGGCACCTGAACAGGGATCCCCACCTGCTGCAGCCGCTGCCGAAAGAAAGTTGCCTTGGCCGACTGCGGCCCAGAGCCGAATCCATGCAGGTAAATCGCCAACACGGAAAGGGATCCCTATGGCCCTGTGGCTGCCGAGAGCCAGCCCGCCCCCAACACCACGCTGATGGAGAGGAAAAGGGTCGCTACCGTCCAGGTGATGCGGTTGAGGTTTTGCTCAGCACTCTTGGAGCTGGAGAACAGCTGGGCCTGCCCGCCAATGCCCGCCAACCCATCCCCCTTAGGGCTGTGCAGCAGCACCAAGATCACCAGCAAGATGGCCGAAGCCGACCAGAGAAACTCGAAAAACGCTTCCATCGCAGCGGATCCCTGTAGGGCAAGTTGCTAAGGCCATTATCGCTTGGAACCGCATCTTAGCGCACCCTGTCTCGGCATCGCTCCCATTTCAAACTCAACTCGTTCAAACTCAACTCGGCAGGCCCAGACCCATCTACTTGCTTCTCAGGTGGAACGGGTGCTGCTCCTTCTGGGGGTGTTGCTTTGCCTCAAAAAACGACCCCAAACGGGGCCGCCCGGTCTTTATCCAGCCCTTATGGAGATCTCCAGTGGATCCCCACCTCACCTACAAGGGCAAACAGTATTCACCTCAGTAGCTTACGCCCCGGTAGGTCAGGGGCTGATGAGGGTGAGGCATCGCTTTCTTGCTGGTGTGGTGCACACAGAAGGTTTGACCGCGATACTGAGCCTGCAACTCCTCATCGCTGAGCTGAGTATGCGCGGGAACGTAGTCAAAGGTGTTGCCACGGAAAGAGAGTTTCATATATCGCCTCCATCAACGAAGGGTTGAGTTTGTTGTCGTTGGGCCCTACGCCACGGAAAGAGTGGCGCGATTCAGTTGAGGCGCGTTCCTTCGGGAAGACCCCTACTTCCGTCTCTGCACAGCTCCAGGCCACTGGTGAGCCAACTGCAGAGGTGAACGATTTATCCTATGTCTGTATCATAACTTACGGTTTTGCAGGTTTTTTGGGGGATTTATAGAAATTTAATCCGGCCATACCCGCAAAAGGGATCCCTTGCCGTCGGCTCTTCCGCGGCTTCTCGGGCCTGACTGGGCAATCACCTATGCACTTTTCGGAATAGATTGCCGCAACCGGTTCCGGGCCCAGGGCACCAATCCCATATTCGGCCAGTCTCCGCAAAATTCTGATTTCTTCTATTTCACCGCCTGCGCAAGTGCCTGCAGCCCTGCTCGCAGACGTTCCTCGATGTCGGCCTCTAGCTGTAGTGTTCCGGCAGCGTCGAACTGAATTTGAGAACTCAGGATATAAACCCCTCTCAGGATGTGGGTTGCCCCCATCACCGCCAGCACAGGTTTCATCGCAAAGTCGATGGACAGCAGATGGGCCAGGGTTCCCCCGGTGGCAATGGGGAGAATCACTTTACCGGTAAAGGCGTCTTGATCCAGCAAATCCAGCAGTGCCTTCAACACACCTGGATAGGAGGCTTTGTAAACGGGAGCAAAGATGACGATCCCGGTAGCTTGGGCCACCTTTTGCTGAATTGCCTTGAGTTGAGGGCTATCGAACTTGGCCAGTGCCAGATCCTCTGGGGGCAAATCCCGCACCGAAACAAACTGAGTGGTCAATCCCAGATCGGACAGGATCCCGGCAGCGTGATGTAAAACGGCTTCTGAGCGAGAAGGAGTGCTGGGACTACCGGAGAGCAGGAGGATGCTGGACATAGGCCGCAGACAGAATACTGCCTCAGTTGTACCAGGGATCCCATGTGAAAGATGATTAACCCACTCTCGCCCTGCCCCAGCATGCACGATAGCTTTGTCTCTCGACGTCATTCCCTGCTGGTCAAATTGCGGGCAAAATATGCCCCCCGACTCCCCACCTACTCAAGGGGTCGGGAACGTGATAGGTTAGATTCAGCAAGGGTTTCAGCTTGCTAAACTTGAGATTGATTTACGCGGGCGTAGTTCAGTGGTAGAACGCTAGCTTCCCAAGCTGGATGTCGTGAGTTCGAGTCTCATCGCCCGCTTTCCCCAACCAACCGGCAAAACCCGCTTTCCGCAAGCATTCCCGGGCTTGGCCTAGTCCGGGAAATCAATGAGCTCAAGGTAAAAAGGGGTAGTTCGGGGTCAGTAAGATCTCCTTGGCCAGTGCCCAGTTAGGCAATGAAGCATGCAACTTTACGAGTACGACTTCTATGCCTGGACGCAAAAGCAAGCCGCACTGCTGAAATCGGGGCAGTGGGATCAACTGGATATCGCCAACTTGGTGGAGGAAATCGAGGCTTTGGGCAGGCAAGAACGCCGGGAATTGCTGCACCGGCTGGGGATCCTGGTAGGGCATTTGCTGAAGTGGCAATTGCAACCCCACCTGCGAGGCAAAAGTTGGCGGGCAACGATTACCGAACAACGCCGCCAGATCCAGCGATTGCTCAGAGACAGTCCCAGCCTCAAGCCCGATCTTTCGGCAGCCCTGCAAGAGGCTCACCAGGACGGGATCCTGTTGGTGGTGAGAGAAACACCATTGTCTGAAGCAGATCTGCCTGCCCAGTGTCCCTACACATTTGAGCAGGTGATGGATCCCGACTTTTATCCTGGCAAGGAAGATCCCCAGTAAACTACCCGACACCCGCGCTACGCGCAGGGTGCGGGCTTTATCCCAATCCCTAGCGGCCCCAGAGGACAGCTAAGTTTCGGAATTTCAGGCGAGTTTACAGTCGCCCCAAGGAGAGA